>DATLEL010000392.1:0-2389 GCA_035525255.1 Usitatibacter sp. | reverse complement strand
TGCGCCACCACGCGCGCCATGATGTCGGTGCCCCCCGCGGGCGGAAACGGCACGATCAGCTTGATGGGCTTGGTGGGAAAGTCCTGCGCAGCGGCGGTCGTGACGGCGGCGGCGAGCGCGGCAATGAACAAGCGGCGGATCATGGGCAACGGCTCCTCGTGGTTTCTTGTGCTTCATTATCTACCGCGCAGTATCCTTGCGCCGCGAGCCCATAAAAACCAAGGGAGGTTCCATGTCATTCGCCGCGCTGTGGCTGCCGATCGTCCTCTCCGCCGTGCTGGTATTCGTCGCCAGCACCCTCATCCACATGCTCTTCAAGTGGCACAACAGCGACTACCACGGGCTCGCGAACGAGGATGCGGTGCGCGACGTGGTGCGCGCGGGTTCTCCCGCGCCGGGCGAGTACATGATCCCGTACTGCGGCGACCACAAGCTGATGCGCACGCCCGAGTTCCAGAAGAAGTTCGCGGACGGTCCGGTGGCGATGGTGACGGTGCGCCCCAACGGCTTTCCGGGGATGGGGCCCGCGCTGGTGCAGTGGTTCATCTACACGCTCGCGATCGCGGCCGTCGCGGCCTATGTCGCCTGCGTGGGGCTCAACGGACCCGCGTCGTTCAACCGTGTCTTGTGCATGGCCGGGCTGGTGGCCTTCGTCGCCTACGCGGGCGGCGGGATCCAGCACGGCATCTGGATGGGCAAGCCGTGGCGCAGTGTCTCCAAGGACATCCTCGACGCGCTGATCTACGCCAGCATCACGGGCGCCACCATCGCGTGGCTGTGGCCGCGATAGCCGCGTGTCCCTAGAGGACCGAGAACGCCCCGCCCTTCTCCAGCGCCCGCTGGTAGGCGGGGCGGGCGTGGATGCGCTCGAGAAAGCCGGCGAGGTTCCGCTTGCCGCCACCGCCCGCGCGCGCGACCGCGGCCTCGACGGGAAAGCTCATCTGCACGTCGGCCGCGCTGAACGCGTCGCCCGCGAACCAGGCGCCGCGGCCGAGCTCCGCTTCCATGTGATCGACGATGCGCGCGAGGTTCGGGGCGATGAAATCGCCCTTCACCTTGCGGGCGATTCCGCGGGCTATCGGCTTCGCGAAGAACGGCATCCGCGCGCTTTCGATGCGGTTGAACACCAGCGTCATCACCAGCGGCGGCATCGCCGTGCCTTCGGCGAAGTGCAGCCAGTAGGTGTAGCGCAGGCGCTCGGGCGAGCCAGGCGCGGGCACCAGCGCGCCGTTGCCGTAGCGCTCCACCAGGTATTCGACGATCGCACCGGACTCTGCGACGGTCAGCTCGCCATCGGTGATGACCGGCGACTTGCCGAGCGGATGGACGCGCAGCAGCTCCGGCGGCGCGAGCAGCGTCTTCCTGTCGCGCTGGTAGCGCTGGATCTCGTACGGCACGCCCAGCTCCTCCAGCAGCCAGAGGATGCGCTGCGAGCGCGAGTTCTCCAGGTGGTGGACGGTGATCAACGCGTCGCAGCCTACCTGGCCTTGCGGATAGCGCCGGCGAGCATGACGATGAACTGCTCGGGCTTGAGGAAGCCCTTGCCGAACTTGTCGTCGAAGTCGCTGGTGAGGCCCGCCTTGGCCAGGTCCTCGTCGGACTTGCCCTCGGCGATGGCCTTGCGCACGCGCGGCGCAAGCGCCGCAAGCATGTCGCGATAGCCGCGCAGGTCGGCCTTGCTGGCGATGGGACCGTGGCCGGGGATGATGCGCGTCTTGTCGCTCGCCAGGGCGAGCACCGTGTCGCATGCGGCGATCACGCCATCCACCGTGCCGCCGCTGGAGGCATCGATGAACGGGTACATGCCGTTGAAGAACGTGTCGCCCATGTGCACCACGTCGCTGCCGGTGAAGTGCACCAGGGCATCGCCGTCGGTATGCGCGCGCGGGGCGTGGATGACGCGAATCTCCTCGCCATTGAGGTGGAAGCTGATGGAGCCCACGAAGGTCACGACCGGGAGCGCGGCCTTGGGCGAAGCCGGCTGCTTCATCTTCATGAACTCGATGAACTGCTCACTCCCCATGCGGCGGCGGACGTTCTCGTGCGCCACGATGAGGGCCCCGGCCTTGCCGAGGTTCTCGTTGCCGCCGGTGTGGTCGAAATGCCAGTGGGTGTTGAGGACGAACTGCACCGGCTTGCTGGTGATCTTCGCGATGGCGGCGGTGATCTTCGGGGTGAGCGGGGCGAACTGGTCGTCGATCACGAAGACCGAGTCCTCGCCGGCGGAGACGCCGATGTTGCCGCCGGCGCCTTCGAGCATGTAGACGGTCGGGGCAAGCTGCGTCGCCTTGATCTCGACCTTGGAGAAATCCTGCTGGGCGGGGAGGTTGAAGGCAAGCAGGATGCCGATGGCGCCGGCGATTGCGGCCAGGGGTTTGTTCATTGTGGT
>DATLEL010000389.1:0-3806 GCA_035525255.1 Usitatibacter sp. | reverse complement strand
CGCAACGAGATGGCGAAGTACGCGTTCGTGACCGCCGACCTCCTCGAGCGCAACCCCAGCGTGATGGCGGTCTCGACTTACGGCGCGGGCTACGACTCGGTCGACGTCCAGGCGTGCAACAACGCGGGCGTGATCGTCATGAACCAGGCCGGGGCCAATCGCGACTCGGTGGCCGAGCATGCCATCGCGCTGATCCTGTCGGTGGTCCACCGCCTGGTCGAGAGCGACCGCATGTTGCGCGCGAGGCGTGGGTTCTCGCGCGAGGACCTGATGGGCCACGAGGTGAAGGGCATGACGCTCGGCCTGGTGGGCATCGGCCACGTCGGACGCACCGTCGCCGCCATGGCCCGGGTCTTCGGCATGAAGGTGATCGCCACCGACCCGTTCGTGGATGCCGCCGAAATCACGCGGCGCGGCGCGCAGCCGGTGACTTTCGATGAGCTCCTCGCCACGGCCGACATCGTTTCGCTTCACTGCCCGCGCGATGCCTCCACCATCAACATGATGGGCGCCGCGCAGTACGCGAAGATGAAGCAGGGCGCGTACTTCATCACCACCGCGCGCGGCGGCGTCCACGACGAGACGGCGCTCGCCGATGCGCTGTCCTCCGGACACCTCGCGGGCGCGGGTCTCGACGTGTGGCAGCCCGAGCCGCCGCCGCTCGACCATCCGCTGCTGAAGCTCGACAACGTCTTCGCGACTTATCACACCGCCGGCGTGACCTTCGAGGCGCGCCGCAACATCGCGACCCTCGGCTCCGAGCAGATCGTGCAGCTGCTGCGCGGCGCCAAGCCGCCGCGTCTCGTCAATCCCGAAGCGTGGCCCGCATTCGAGGCGCGCTTCAAGCAACGTCGAGGTGAATGAATGCCATCCCCCGGATTCCGCATCCTGCCGCGCCGCGATACCGATCGCGCGCTCATCGATCTCTTCAAGGGCCTGCCCGCTTCGATCATCAGCGACAACTTGAATCGCATGACCGGCACCTGGAGCCTCGCTCCCCGGCACAAGCCGGGCGTGCCGCTGCTCGGGCCCGCGCTCACGGTGCGCGTGCGCGAGGGCGACAACCTGATGATCCACAAGGCGCTGCAGCTGGGCAAACCCGGCGACGTGCTGGTGGTCGACGGCGCGGGTTCGCTCGAGCGTGCGCTCTTCGGCGACATCATGAAGAACGTGGCGAAGATGCGCGGCTTCGCCGGCATCGTGATCGACGGCGCCATTCGCGACGCGGCGGCGTACCGCGACGACGGCTGGCCCTGCTACGCGCGCGGCGTCTGCCACCGCGGTCCCTACAAGGACGGGCCAGGCGAGATCAACGTGCCGGTGAGCATCTCGGGCATGGTGGTGAACCCGGGCGACATCGTCGTGGGCGACGACGATGGCGTGGTATTCGTCACGCCCGCCGAGGCACGGGAAGTCGCGGCCGCCTCGCGTAAAAAGGCGCAGGCCGAGGCCGCGACACTCGATTCCATCGCCAACCGTGCCTACGACGACAAGTGGATCGACGAGGCGCTGAAGCTCAAGGGAGTGACGCCATGAAATTCCTGTCCCGCATCGCCGCATTCGCGGCCCTGCTGCCGCTGCTCGCGCTGGCTGCCTATCCCGAGCGCCCCATCAACATGATCGTGGCGTACTCGCCCGGCGGCGGCACCGACCTCGTCGCGCGGGGAATAGCTCCCTATATCGAGAAGCACCTCGGCAATAACGCCCGCATCATCGTGATGAACCGGCCCGGCGCGGGAGGCGAGATCGGCTTCGCGGCGCTCGCCAACGCGGCGCCGGACGGCTACACGATCGGTTTCGTCAACACCCCCAACGTGATCACGATCCCGATCGAGCGCAAGGCGCAGTACAACAGCGGGCAGTTCGAGCTGCTCGGCAACATCGTCGACGACCCGGGCAACTTCTCGGTGCATAGCGACAGCCCGATCAGGAATCTCCAGGACCTCGCGGCCTATGCGAAATCAAGACCGGGCGAGGTGACCGTCGGAACCACCGGCGTCGGCTCCGACGACCATCTGGCGATGCTGCTGTTCGAAAAGATGGCCGGCGTGAAGATGAACCACATCCCGATGAAGGGTGCGGCCGACGTGCGCGGCGGCATCGTCGGCAAGCAGATCGACGTGGCCGCGATGAACATCGGCGAAGCGATGCAGGCGGCCGCGGGCGGCGCGCCCATGCGCCAGCTCGGCCAGATGAGCCTCGCGCGCACCAACCTCGCGCCGGACGTGCCGACTTTTGCAGAGCAGGGCATGAAGATCGAGATGGCCTCCCTGCGCGGCATCGCGGCACCCAAGGGCTTGCCCCCCGAGATCCGACGGCAGCTCGCCCAGGCGATCGAGCGCGCTGCCAGGGATCCCGAGTTCCAGGCCAAGGCCGTCCAGTACTACGCGCCCCTGCGCTACCTCGGTCCGGCCGAGTTCGAGAAGGTCTTCAAGCAGACCGAAGAGGACTTCCGCAAGCTCTGGACCGAAATTCCGTGGGGCGACAAGTGACATGACCGGGGCGCCATGCTCGTCCCGCCCCGCATCGTCCCGCCCGTCCGGCCCCTCGGCCGGCTGGCCTTCATCGCCCGTTTCGTGCGCAACCCGCTGGAGGCGATCCCCCAGGCGGTGTACGAGGAAGATTTCATCCGGCTCGGAGGGGTGAACGCGCGCACGGTGTGGATCACCTCGCCAAGCCTGGTGAAGGCGGTGCTGCTCGACCAGCGCGACAAGTTCCGCAAGCTCACCCAGATCCGCCTGCTGGGCCCGCTGCTCGGCAAGGGCATCCTCACCAGCGAGGGCGCGGACTGGAGATGGCAGCGCCAGGCGTCGTCGCCGATGTTCCGGCCGGCGGAGCTCGCGGGCTTCGTGCCGATGTTCGTGCGCGCGGCCGAGGACACGCTCGCGCGATGGCGCGCGAGCCCACCAGGCAGCGTGCAGGCCGTGGACGCGGACATGACGCGCGCGACCTTCGACGTGATCTCGTCCACGCTGCTGCCGTCGGTGGAACCGGGCTTCGGCGCCGGCGTGCTGCGCGCGACGCACTCCCTGCAGCGCTTCGGCGGCTGGGACATCCTCTACGCGTCTCTCAACGTCCCGCGCTGGATGCCGCGGCCGGGCGGCGCGGCGAAGTTCCGCGCGATGCAGCATTTGCGCTCCGCGGTGATGTCCCTGGTGCGCACGCGCCGCCAGGCTCATGCGGCGGGAAATGCGCCCGACGATCTCCTCGAACGTCTCATCCTCGCGCGGGACCCCGAGACCCAGGCGGCCATGGACGACGAGCAGTTGGTGGACAACCTGCTCACGTTCTATCTCGCCGGCCACGAGACCACCGCCAAGGCGCTCACCTGGACGCTGTACCTGCTGGCGCGGGCGCCGGACTGGGCGGTGAAGCTCGAAGACGAGATTGCGCGGGTCACCGGCGGGGCTCCGCTCGCCAGCGAGCACATCGAGCATCTCGTGATGGTGCAGCAGGTGCTGCGCGAATCGATGCGCCTCTATCCTCCGGCGCCGATGATGAGCCGCCAGGCTGCGGAGGACACCGAGCTGGAGGGGCATCCGATTACGCGAGGCATGTCGGTCCTGATCCCGATCTACGCGATGCATCGGCACGTCCGGCGCTGGAAGGACCCCGACGCATTCGATCCCTCGCGCTTCGCCCCCGGCCGCGAGGGCGAGATCCCTCGCTACCAGTACATGCCCTTCGGCGCCGGGCCGCGCGTCTGCATCGGCATGTCGTTCGCGTTGATGGAAGCCACCGCGATCCTCGCCACTTTGCTCCGGGGCGCGCGCTTCGAGGCCACCGCGGCGATCGATCCGGTCCCG
>DATLEL010000388.1:0-3368 GCA_035525255.1 Usitatibacter sp. | reverse complement strand
GTGCTGGATCCGGACGCATTGGAAGCATGATTGGGCCCCGGTCCAATGCGGCAGTTGCCGCGCCCGGGGCGACGAGTTTTTGCGTGCAGAATAGGAGCAGGAGGTCACCATGAAACTCACCCCCGAGCAGCTCGCCCGCTTTGACCGCGAAGGATTCCTCTTTTTCCCGAGCCTGTTCACGCCCGCGGAAATCAAGGTGCTCACCGACGAAGTGCCGAAGATCTACGCGCAGCAGCGCCCCGAGAATGTGCGCGAGAAGGGGCGCGATGCGGTACGCACCAACTTCGCCGCGCACATGTACAGCGAGCCGTTCGCGCGCCTCGCGCGCCATCCGCGCATGGTCGAGCCGGTGATGCAGTACTTCGGCGAGGACCTGTACATGCACCAGTTCAAGATCAACGGCAAGATGGCTTTCGACGGCGACGTGTGGCAATGGCACCAGGACTACGGCACCTGGATGAACGACGACCTCATGCCCGAGGCGCGCGCCATGAACGTGGCGATCTTCCTCGACGAGGTGAACGAATTCAATGGCCCGCTGATGTTCATTCCGGGCAGCCACAGGCAGGGCGCGCTGCCCGCCGGGCACGACACCAGCACCACCAGCTATCCCCTGTGGACCATCGACAAGGACACCATCAAGCAGCTGGTCGACAAGGGCGGCATCGTGGCGCCCAAGGGCCCCGCGGGCTCCATGATCCTGTTCCACGGGTGCCTGGTGCACGCGTCCACCTCGAACCTCTCGCCGTGGAATCGCGTCGCCGTGTACCTGAGCCTGTGTGCGGTGTCGAACCACATCCGCCGCTTCAAGCGCCCCGAGTACATCGCGCATCGCGATTTCACGCCGATCCGAACGCTGCCGGATGATTGCCTGTCGAAGCCCTATCCCGTCGACCTGCCCTGGAAGGACGGAACCCCCGAATCGGCCCTGAAGACGGAGATCGCCGCATGAATCGCAGCATCGCTTCCCTCGCACTCAGCCTCATGCTCTGCGCTACGGCGGCGCAGGCGCAATACCCGAACAAATCCATCAAGCTGATCGTGCCGTACCCGCCGGGCGGGGCTACCGATGTGATCGGGCGCGTCCTCGCGCAGCGGCTGTCGACGGCGTTGGGCCAGCAGGTGATCGTCGACAACCGCGGAGGTGCCGGCGGCAACATCGGCGCGGATGCGGTCGCCAAGTCGGCGCCCGACGGCTACACGTTGCTCATGGCCGCCCTCACATCGCATTCGATCATGGCGACTCTCGAGAAAGGCACCATCCACTACAACCTGGAGAAGGACCTGGTGCCGGTCGCGGTCGTGGGCTCGGTGCCGCTGGTGTGGGTGGTGCACCCGTCGCTGCCGGTGAAGGACATGAAGGAATTCATCGCCTACGCCAAGGCCAATCCCGGCAAGCTCACCTATGCGTCCTCGGGTGCCGGCGCACCACAGCGCATGTGCGCGGAGCTTTTCCGCGGCATGACCGGTGCGGACATGATTCACGTGCCCTACAAGGGTAGCGGCCCGGCGATGACTGATCTCGTCGGCGGCCAGGTGAACACCATGTGCGAGACGGTTCCCGCCTCGATGCAGCTCATCAAGGCCGGCAAGCTGCGCGCGCTCGGCGTGCCCGCGGCGAAGCGCATCTCGATGCTGCCCGACGTGCCCACCACTGCGGAGCAGGGCATGCCCAACTACGAGGTCGCGTCGCTCTTCGGCGTGATGGTGCCGGCGGGCACGCCCAAGCCGATCATCGATCGCCTCAACACCGAGCTGCAGAAGATCCTGGCGACGCCCGAAGCGCAGGCACAGCTGCTGGAGCAGGGCGCCTACGCGGTGCAGACCACGCCCGAGCAGGCCAACGCCCGCGTGAAGCAGGAGATCGCGATGTGGGCCAAGGTGATCAAGGACGCCAACATCAAGGCGGACTGAGCATGGCGCGCGAAGCCCAGGGCGTCTTCGTGATCGCCCCGACGCCGTTCCATGCCGACGGCCGCATCGACGATTCCTCCATCGACCGCATGACCGACTTCTTCGTGAAGGCGGGCGTGACCGGCATGACAGTGCTGGGCCAGCTGGGAGAAGCGCCGAAGATGGCGCACGACGAATCGGTGGGCATCGTGAAGCGCGTGATGGCGCGCGTCGGCAAGCTGCCGATCGTGGTTGGCGTCTCCGCCCCCGGGTTCGCCGCGATGCGCGCGCTCACCCAGGACGTGATGGCGTTGGGCGCAACGGGCGTGATGATCGCGCCGCCCAACACGCTGCGCACCGACGACTCCATCGTGCAGTACTACGCTCAGGCGTCGGAAGCCATCGGCCGCGACGTGCCGTTCGTGATCCAGGACTACCCGCTCACGTTCTCGGTGCAGATGACGCCGAACGTGATCCGCCGCATCCACACCGACAACCCGTCCTGCTGGTTCCTGAAGCACGAGGACTGGCCCGGCCTCGACAAGATCTCGCAGCTGCGCGCGTGGGAGAAGGACGGGTCGCTGCGGCGGCTCCCGATCCTCATCGGCAACAATGCGTTGTTCCTCGACTTCGAGATGGAGCGTGGCGCGGACGGAGCCAACACGGGCTACTGCTTCCCCGACATGCTGGTGGACGTCGTGCGGCTTTCCAAAGAGGGCAAGCGCGACGAGGCGCACGACCTTTTCGATGCGCACCTGCCGCTGATCCGCTACGAGCAGCAGCCCGGTCCCGGCCTCGCGGTGCGCAAGTACGTGATGATGCGCCGGGGGATCATCGCCTCCGACGCGCTGCGCAAGCCCGGGGCAGCGCTATCCCCGGTCGCGCGAGCGGAAGTCGACTACCTGATGTCGCGAGTCGCGCGGACGGATCCGCGCGCGCGGGTCTAACCCGTACCTCACTACGGCGCGTAGGAAGCGGCCGACATCCAGCTTCAAGGCGGTTCTGACAGACTTCGCCCTGACCCGGTGGGATCATCCGCATCATCTCCCGGCACATGAATGCAGCGATGTCGATCCTCCAGTTCAACCTGCGCGAGTCGCCCCTCATGCCCATCACGTGGCAGGACCGCCTGAACTTCGCTTCCAGCGAAGCGGAGGTCGTGGAGGTCGCGAAGGATTTCATCGCGCAGTTCACCCCCGAGGAGATCCACGAGCTGCCCGAGGCATGCCGACCCGGAAAGTTCTTCGATGCGAACGACGTGACGTCCTATGCGTTCGCGCTGGTCCGGCACAACTGCGACGGCGATGCCAGGGTCTCCGTCCTGGTCCACAAGATGGTGGCCTTCTTCTCCGAGGCCTCGATTCGCCTTTCGAAGATCATGGCGGCCGATAATGCGTCGCAGGCGGATTCCCGGCAGTCCGCGTAATCCAGCTCGCGATCGAATCCAGCAGCGCCTGCATCACCTCGGCGTCGTT
>DATLEL010000347.1:0-4500 GCA_035525255.1 Usitatibacter sp. | reverse complement strand
GACTTCATCTCCTCGATGAAACGCGCGAAGTATTCCTTCGCCGCGCTGCGCCCGCGCGGCACCGCCGCGGCCTGGCGGATCACCATGAAGTTGCCCTCCATCACGCGCAGTCCCGGTGTGGACGCGGCCTTCGCGACCAGCGGCTGCTTCACCCCCGCGACGACGTCGAGCTTCTCCTCCAGGAACTGCACGATCGCGGCCTTGGAGCTGGCGGAGCGCACCAGCTCGGCATGCTTGAGCTCGCGCGACAGGTACAGGTCGTAGGCGGTCTTCAGCCCTACCGCCACGCGGATCCCCTGGCGGTCGACCTCGTCGATGCGCTTCAGCGGCGAATCGGCGCGCACCATGTACGTCCCCTCGATATCGACATAGGCGTCGGTGAAATCGATGTCCTGCGCGCGCTCCGGGTCGATGGCGAGGAATGCCACGTCCCAGGCACCCTCCTTCACCGCGCCGGCGAGCTTGCCCGCGGTTTCATAAGTCGTGAACGCGATCGGCAGGCCAAGCCGCCTCGCGAGCTCCCGCGCCAGCGCTGGGCCGACGCCATTGGGCTCGCCGCCGTCGGCACCCGCCTGCGCGATTACCGGGTTGCCGAGGTTGATGCCGGCGCGCAGCACGCCCGAGGGAGCGAACTGCGCGCGCAACGCCGCGTTCGACTCCATCAGGCGGTGATCTTCGCGTCGTCGATGAGCTTCTGGTAGCGCTTCACCTCCGACCGCCAGAAGTCGCCGAACTCCTTCGGCCCGCCGGCGGTGACTTTCGCGTCCAGGTCGTCGAAGCGCTTCACCACGTCGGGCATGCGGAGGATCGCCTGCACTTCGTTGTAGAGGCGATCGACGATCGGCTTCGGCAGGTTCTTCGGTCCCGCCAGCCCATACCAGGTGGCGATCTCGTAGCCCGGCAGCGTCTCGGCCACCGCCGGCACGTTGGGATAGTCCGGCAGCCGTTTGGGCGAGCAGACCGCGAGCAGCACCAGCTTGCCGCCCTTCACCTGCGGCACCGCGGAGCCGGTGGAGCTGAAGGTGCAGTCCACGTCGCCCGAGAGCAGCGCCGCCATCGCTTCGCCCGTGCCCTTGAAGGGCACGTGCAGCATGTCCACGCCCGCGCGCAGCTTGAAGTCCTCGCCGGCGATGTGCTGGATGCTGCCCACGCCCGACGAGGCGAAGGTGAGCTTGCCGGGATTCGCCTTGCAGTAGTCGATCATCGCCTTCACGTTGGCGAACTTGTGCTTGGGGTGATGGCAGAGCATCTGCGGCGTGATGCCGATGAGCGCGATGGGCGTGAAGTCGTCCACCGGATGGAACTTGCCCTTGGCGACCATCAGCGGGCCGATGGCGTTGGAATTGATGTGGGCCACTTGCAATGTGTAGCCGTCGGGCGGCGACTTGGCGACGATGTCGGAGCAGATGGTGCCCGTGGCGCCGGTCTTGTTGTCGATGATCACCGGCTGGCCGAGGCGCTCGCCCAGCTTGGCCCCCACGAGGCGGCCCATGGCGTCGGCGCCGCCGCCCGGGGGAAACCCCACCAGCAGCTTTATAGGCTTGGAGGGCCACGGCGCGGATTGGGCCCACGATGGCAGCGAGTACACGACGGGCGCGAGCGACAGGCCCGCGAGGACCTGCCTGCGCTTCGGGCTGGGCTTCATTTCCATTTTTCTCCTGTAGCCTCTGTTTCGGAAGGACGAAGGAAGAATATGGCACAACTCCGAATCCCGGCCGTGTACATGCGCGGCGGCACCAGCAAGGGCGTGTTCTTCAGGGCCGAAGACCTGCCCACCGACCGTGCCGCGCGCGACCGGCTCCTGCTGCGCGTCGTGGGCAGCCCCGATCCCTACGGCAAGCAGATCGACGGCATGGGCGCGGCCACCTCGAGCACCAGCAAGGTGGTGATCCTGTCGCCGTCGACACGCGAGGGCTGCGATGTCGATTACCTCTTCGGCCAGGTCGCGATCGACCGCGCGCTCATCGACTGGTCCGGCAACTGCGGCAACCTCACGGCGGCCGTGGGTCCGTTCGCCGTTTCGCAGGGCTGGATCGCGGCCCCTCGTGATGGCGTCGCCACGGTGACCATCTGGCAAGCGAACATCTCCAAGCGCATCGTCGCGCACGTGCCGGTGCGCGGCGGCGAAGTCGTCGAGGAAGGCGGCTTCGTCCTCGATGGTGTGGCGTTTCCCGCAGCCGAGATCCGCATCGAATTCCTCGACCCGGGCGGTGGCGGCGACGACGGCGATGCCGGGGGCGCCATGTTTCCCACCGGCCACCTCGTGGACGTGCTCGACGTGCCCGGCGTAGGCCGCGTGGAGGCGACGCTCGTCACCGCCGGCAACCCCACGGTGATCGTGGACGCGGCCACCGTGGGCTTGCAGGGACACGAGCTGGCGGCGATGGTCAACACCCCGCAGGTCCTCGCGCGCGGCGAAGCCATTCGCGCGCATGGCGCGCTCGCCATGGGCCTGGTGAAGAGCCTGCAGGAAGCGAGCGAGACCCGGCTCCACACACCCAAGATCGCCTTCGTCTCGCCGCCGCGCGCCTATGGCGCATCCAGCGGCAAGGCGGTCGCGGCCGCCGATATCGACCTCACGTTGCGCATGCTCTCCATGGGGCAGATGCATCACGCCATCACCGGCACCGGCGCCGTGGCGCTGGCGGTTGCCTGCGCCATTCCAGGCACGGTGGCCCAACGTGTTCTCGGCGCCGCCGTCGATCCGCTGGCGACGCGCATCGGCCACCCGTCGGGCACGCTCACCGTCGGCGCCGCTGTTGCGAAGGAAGGCGATGAGTGGAAGGTGGAGCGCGCGGTGATGAGCCGCAGCGCGCGCCGGCTCATGGAGGGCTGGGTGCGGGTTCCCGCGCAGGCCTAGCGGCCGGACATCATCCCCAGCGCACGCGCGAAGAAGTCGGGCTGGCCGAAGTTTCCGGACTTGAGCGCGAGCACCAGCGGTGACCCTTGCTCGGAGAACAGGATCGGCACGCCCGCGGCGATCTCGGGCCCGATGGCGAGCTGGCCGAGGCCGAGCGCCGAGACCACCGCGCCCGAAGTCTCACCTCCTGCGACCACCAGCCGGGTCACGCCCGCGTCCACGAGCGCTCGCGCCGCTTCGGCGAAAAAACGCTCGATGGCGTGGGCCACCGCCTCGCGGCCGTAGCGCCGCTGCACCGCGCCCACCGCATCGGCCGGCGCGGTGGAAAACACCAGCGGCGCGCGGCCGGCATTGACGAGCACGAAGGTCACCGCGTCCTGCGGCGCGACCTTGCCCTCGAGCACCGCCTGCGGCTCGATCGCCATGACAGGGTGCGATTTACGGTGCAGCTCCACCTGCTCCAGCGTGCGCGCGGAGCAGCTACCGGCGAGGATCGCTTCCGGGCCCGTCGCTTTCGGCAACGTCGCGGGACGGCCGCGCGCGAGTCCCTGGCCGATGAAATTCGCGGGGAGTCCCAACGCGATGCCCGAGCCGCCCGTCAGCAGCCGCGCGTCACGCGAAGCCGCGGCAATGGCGATCAGGTCCGCCTCGCTCACCGCGTCCACGATCGCCATGCGCTCGCCCTGGGCCGCGCACGCCGCCAGCGCCTGCCGGATCGCATCGCCCCCTCGCGCCACCACGGCATGCGCCACCAGCCCCACGGCCTCCTGCGTCTGCAGTCGCAGCCAGCGGCGCAAATCCGAATCGGTCATCGGATTCAAGGGGTGCGTGCGCATGCTGGTTTCGCTGAGCAGCCGGTCGCCCACGAACAGGTGACCGTTGAAGACCGTTCGGCCCGCGGCGGGAAAAGCGGGACAGGCCGAGACGCCCGAGACTCCCAGCTTCTTCGCCAGCGCCTCGCCCACCGGTCCGATATTGCCCGCGGGCGTCGAGTCGAACGTGGAGCAATACTTGAAAATGAATTGCCGGCAGCCCTGCGCCTCAAGCCACTCGAGCGCGGCGAGCGACTGGCTGACCGCGAGCGGCGCCGCGATGGAGCGGCTCTTGAGCGCCACTACCCCAGCTTCGCAATCGGGCGAAGCAGCGCCTGCTGGAATGCCGAGGAACTGTGTCGTCGCGAGCCCGCCCGTGCCGCCATGACCCCGCGCGAGCGTGTTCGCGATGTCGCTGGCACCCGTGAAGTCGTCTGCGATCACGCCAAGGAGCATGGTTAGCCCAACTGCGCGCAGAGCGCGTCGGTGAAGGCCTGCGATCCCAGCGGGCCGCCAAGGTCACGCGTGCGCCGCGTCGGATCTGCCAGCAGCACATCCACCGCTGCGTCGATCGCGTCGTGGGCGGCGGCATACGCCTCGCGTGCGTGCCGAATCGAAAGCCACTGCAGCAGCATCGCCGCCGACAGGATCAGCGAAGACGGATTCGCTTTTCCCTGCCCCGCGATATCCGGTGCCGAGCCGTGCTGCGCCTGCGCCATGCAATGGCGCTCGCCCGCGTTGATCGAGCCCGCGAGGCCGAGGCTGCCGGAGAGCTCCGCCGCTTCGTCCGAAAGGATGTCGCCGAACATATTGGTGGTCACCACCACG
>DATLEL010000305.1:0-3667 GCA_035525255.1 Usitatibacter sp. | reverse complement strand
AACTTCTTCGACTGGGTGAAGGAGCGGAGCCACCTCTTCCGCGGCGTGACCTTCGGCACCCTGCACCGCGACGACGCTTACGAGTTCGCGCGCCTGGGCACGCACATGGAGCGGGCCGACTCCACCGCCCGCATCCTCGATGTGAAATACCACGTGCTGCTGCCCTCGGTGAAGGACGTAGGCGGCGCGGTGGATTACTACCAGTGGTCCGCGGTGCTGCGATCGGTCTCCGCCTTCGAGGCGTACCGCAAGGTCTACCGCGACGTGATCACGCCACTCAGGCTCGCGGAGCTGCTGGTGCTGCGCGACGACATCCCGCGCAGCCTCATGTTCTGCCTGCGCCAGGTGTTCGACACGCTGGGCCATGTGCAGAACGCGCAATCGGCCGAGACGCTGCGCCGCGCGGGGCAGATCCTCGCGGGCCTGCAGTACGGGCGCATCTCCGACATCTTCGCTGGCGGGCTGCACGAATACCTCACCGAGTTCCTCGACTCGATGCAGGACCTTTCCGAAGACATCCAGCGCAGCTTCTTCTCGGCGCGCGTGGTCGAGTAACATGAAGCCATGACCTATTGCGTCGCCCTCCGCCTCGACTCGGGAATGATCTTCGCCTCGGACTCGCGCACCAACGCGGGCGTGGACCATATCGCCACCTTCACCAAGATGCGCGTCTACGAGAAGAAGGACGACCGCGTGATCGTCACGCTCTCGTCGGGCAACCTCGCGATGACGCAGGGCGTGATCAACATCCTCGACCGCCACGCCAAGGAAGCCGAGGACGGCGAGGAAACCATCTGGACGGTGAAGTCGCTCTACGACGCGGCGGCGCTGGTGGGCGACGCGCAGCGCGAGATGCAGCGCCGCGACGCGCCCTTCCTGTCGCAGTCGAACATCGAGCCCAGCTCGAGCCTGCTGGTGGGCGGCCAGATCAAGGGCGAGGTGCCGCGCCTCTTCCACATCTACGCGCAGGGCAACTTCATCGAGGCCACCGACGACACGCCGTACTTCCAGCTGGGCGAATCGAAATACGGCAAGCCGATCCTCGACCGCGTCGTCAGCATGGCGACTCCGCAGAAGGAAGCCGCCAAGTGCGTGCTCATCTCGTTCGACTCCACCATGAAGTCGAACATCTCGGTTGGCCTGCCCATCGACCTGCTCTGGTATCCCCGCGACAGCCTGCGCGTCGGCATGCAGCACCGCATCCGCGAGGGCGATCCCTACTTCACCATGCTGCGCTCGCGCTGGGGGGGCGGCCTGCGGCGAGTGTTTTCCGAGCTTCCCGATCCCGATTGGCTGGAATAGTTGTCACCCCCGCGTAGGCACCCGTGACGATCAAGGTCGCGCTCCACCACCGCACCCACTACACCTACGACCGCCCGGTGAGCCTCTCGCCGCACGAGGTGCGCCTGCGGCCGGCGGCGCACTGCCGCACGCCGATCGAGAGCTACTCGCTCAAGGTCCGGCCCACCAAGCATTTCCTCAACTGGCAGCAGGACCCGTACGGCAACTGGGTCGCGCGCGTGGTGTTCCCCGACAAGACCCGCGAGCTCGATATCACCGTGGACCTCGTCGCCGACATGACGGTGATCAACCCGTTCGACTTCTTCGTCGACGCGAGCGCCGAGACCTTCCCGTTCGTCTACAGCAGCGAGAACTTCCGCGAGCTGGCGCCGTACCTCGAGCTCATTCCCGAGACGCCGCGCCTGATGAACTTCGTGCGCCGCGCGCGCGAGCGCTTCCTCGGCAAGTCGATGTCCACCATCAACCTGCTGATCGAAGTGAACCAGATGGCGCGCGCCGACGTGAACTACCTGGTGCGCATGGAGCAAGGCATCCAGACGCCGGAGGAGACGCTCTCGCGGTGCGAAGGATCCTGCCGCGACTCCGCCTGGCTGCTGGTGCAGGTGCTGCGCTACCTCGGCATCGCCGCGAGGTTCGCGTCGGGTTACCTGATCCAGCTCGCGGCCGACCAGAAGTCCCTCGATGGCCCCTCGGGTCCCGAGCGCGATTTCACCGACCTGCACGCGTGGGCCGAGGCATACGTCCCGGGCGCGGGCTGGATCGGCCTCGATGCCACCTCGGGGCTGCTCGCGGGCGAAGGCCACATCCCGCTCGCGTGCGCGGCGCTGCCCACCAGTGCCGCGCCGGTGACCGGCCTGACCGACGTGTGCCAGAGCACGCTCGCCTTCGAGATGACGGTCACGCGCATCCACGAGGATCCGCGGGTCACCAAGCCGTTCACCGACGCGCAGTGGGGCGCGATCGACATGCTCGGCCGCCAGGTCGACCAGCAACTGGCCGACAACGACGTGCGCCTCACGGTGGGCGGCGAGCCCACCTTCGTCTCCATCGACAACATGGAAGGCGAGGAGTGGAATTACACCGCGATGTCGGAGGAGAAGCTCGAGCTCGCGACACAGCTCGTCTATCGCCTGCGAGAGCGGTTCGCGCCCGGCGGCCTGCTGCATTTCGGCCAGGGCAAGTGGTACCCCGGGGAGCCCCTGCCGCGCTGGGCGCTGTCGGTGTTCTGGCGGCGCGACGGCGTGCAGCTATGGGACGATGAGCTCACGCCCGCCGTGGGATCGCAGCCGACCAAATTCACCGAAGTCGAGGCGGGCCGCTTCGCCTCCGAGCTCGCGCAGGGCCTGGGCATCGCGCCCGAGAACGTGATGCCGGCCTACGACGATCCGTGGAGGATCATCCGCGACGAGGCCAACCTGCCGCTCAACGTGGACCCCTTCAACGAGGACACCACGACCGAGCCCGCGCGCCGGCGCCTCGGCGATCGCATCGCCGCGGGGCTGGGCAGCCCGGTCGGCTACGTGCTGCCGTTGAAGGCCGTCGCGCGCGGCAAGGCCACGGCCGCCACGCAATGGCGCAGCTCGCCGTGGCCGCTGCGGCGCGAGAAGGTGTTCCTCATCGACGGCGATTCGCCCATGGGCTATCGCCTGCCGCTGGGCTCGCTGCCCGAGCTGCTGCCCGAGGACGAGGACCCCTACATCCCGCCGGACCCGTTCGAGCGCCGCGATGCGCTCGGCAAGCGCAAGCCGCCGCGCGCGGCGAGCGCCGCCAAGCACGGCAAGCCGCGCAAGGTCTCGCCGGGCGAGTCGCGCGAGGTCATCAAGACCGCGCTCACGGTGCAGCATCGCAAGGGACAGCTGTACGTGTTCCTGCCGCCCACCACGCTGCTGGAGGACTTCATCTCGCTGGTGCAGGTGATCGAGTCGGTCTCGCGCGCGCTCGGCATGCCGGTGCGCCTCGAAGGCTACCCGCCGCCGGACGATCCGCGCCTGGGACGCTTCGCGGTGACACCCGACCCCGGCGTGATCGAGGTGAACATCCACCCGGCGTCCGACTGGGACGAGCTGAAGCAGCACTTCGAGGTCCTCTACGAGGAGGCGCGCGCGACGCGGCTCGCCACCGAGAAGTTCATGCTCGACGGCCGCCACACCGGCACCGGCGGCGGCAACCACGTGACCCTCGGCGGCCCGACGGCCGCCGATAGCCCGCTGCTGCGGCGCCCCGACCTGCTGCGCAGCCTCATCACCTACTGGCAGAACCACCCGTCCCTGTCCTACCTGTTCTCCGGGCTGTTCATCGGCCCCACCAGCCAGAGCCCGCGCGTGGACGAGGCGCGCAGCGACACGCTGTACGAGCTGCAGATCGC
>DATLEL010000304.1:0-7008 GCA_035525255.1 Usitatibacter sp. | reverse complement strand
GACGTATTCGACCTGCGCCTCCGGCGTCGCCATCTGCGGCTTCGCGATCCAATACAATGACGGCCCGTTCTAAGGAGGTCGCCATGGCCGAGCTGAAGAAGATCGACGTTCTCGAAGGTACTGGTGCCGAGGCCCGTCCCGGCCCGATCCGCGTCCACTACACCGGCTGGCTCCACGACCCGGCCCAATCCGACGGCCACGGCAAGAAGTTCGACAGCTCGGTCGATCGCGGCACGCCATTCGAATTCCACCTCGGCGCGGGGCAGGTGATCCGCGGCTGGGACGAGGGCGTTGCCGGCATGAAGGTCGGCGGCAAGCGCACCCTCATCATCCCGCCCGAGATGGGCTACGGCGCGCGCGGCGCCGGCGGCGTCATTCCGCCGAATGCCACCCTGGTATTCGATGTCGAGCTTGTTTCTGTGCGCTAGGTAGGACAGCGCCTACAAACGCCCTAGACAATCACCTATAGGGCATGTAGCGTCGAGTCGACACCATGGGGTGTCCATCCAGTCCGAGGTCTCGCATGGAATGCAAGTACCAGGAGCTGTCGACGGCGACTTCGGTTGCCGAGATCGTGCATCTGACTCGCGAATACATGTCGACCTGGAGCGTGGAGGAGCTGGAGCGCCTGCCGGACAGCTGCCGCCCGGGACGCGTGAAGTCGCCCGAAGACATCGAGACGTGGGCCGATCGCCTCAGCGCGGAATCGGCGCGCACCACCATGTACCTCGACGACGAGCGCAAGCTCGACCGGCTCACCAGCCACTTCCTCATCGCCTCGGTGCGCATGCGGCAGATCGACCGCACGCTGCGCGCGCCTCTCGCCGCCTGAGCGCTCAGGCGTGATCCTGGTGGCGGGGGCCGATCAGCCGCCGCTGCACGTCGTACAGGCGGTCGCGCCAGCGATCGATGCGATAGCCCCCTGCCGCCGCACGCTCTTCCGTTTCGGCGTCGTCATAGGAAACACTCTCGAACCGCAGCCGTGATGCGCTGCTGTCGAAGATCGCGAGCTCGGCGCGCTTGTCGCCACGCTTGCGCGATGCATCCACGGATCCCGGATTGATGAAGTAGTCCGCGTCCGGCGCGAGCGCGACCTCGCCGCCGTTCGCGATCGCTTCCGCGTATGGCTCGCTCACTACCGCTTCGCGCACCGCGAATATCTTCTGCTCGTGGGTGTGGCCGAAGAAGCACAGGCGCACGCCGGGGAAGTCCTCGCGCAGGTACCCCAGGTTCTCGACGATGTGCTTGGGCTTGGTCATGTATTGCTGCACGTCGCGCACGCCGCCGTGGGTGAGGAGCACGCGATCCTCGAGGACGAGGTGCGAGGGCAGCTGCCGCAGGTATCGCGCCGTGGCCGGGGCAAGCGCGCGACGCGTCCGCTTGAGCGAATGCATCGCCTTGTTGGAGCAACGCTCGAAGCCCAGCTTCCCGGTGCCGATCAGGTCGTGGTTCCCGGCGATGGAGACCACGCCGCGGCTGCGCAGCAGCTCCACGCAGGCGTCGGGATCCGCGTTGTAGCCCACGAGGTCGCCCACGCACACGATGCGCTCGACACCATGCGCGTCGAGGCGCGCGAGCGCCGCCTCGAGCGCCTCGCGATTGCCGTGGATGTCGCCTAGGACGCCGTAGACCGCCATTGCCGCAGCACCGTGGCCATGCGTCCCGGGCCGCGGCGCAGCTTGCGCGCGAGACGCAGGGACAGCGTCCTGGCCCAGGGGGCCGGATCGCTCCAGGAAAAGAGGTTGTAGATATTGCGCGAGCCCAGGATCGAGGCGACCCAACGCGGCAGCGACAGCGCGCCCTGCGAGCGCAGCTCGCGGAATGCCCGATAGTCGAGGCCCAGCGAGAGCCAGCGGCGTCCGGTGCGGTACGCGGCGGGAACCGGGCGCTCCTTGTAGACGAGATAGTCGTAGGTGGCGCGCATCAGGTTCACGCCATTGGCGGCGCCGAGGTAATTCCACAGGCTGAAGCGCGCGTTGATCTCGAGCAGGTACCAACGGCCGTCGCGCGGGTCGCGCTTGAAATCCATCTTGAACGGACCGGAGATCGGGCATTTGCGCGCGACCTCGCGCCCCAGCGCTTCGAGCCCCTCGTCATGCGCGAGCTCGATGAAGGCGCTCTCGCCGTTGCCCGCCGGGAAGGTGCGCACCTTGCGGCCGACGAAGGACACCATCACTTCACCGCGCTCGTCGGCCAGGCCGTGATAGGACCACAGCTCGCGATCGTCGCCGGGCACGAACTGCTGGAAGGTGAGCTGGTCGCGGAACATCGCCACCACCGGGTTCGCCATGGCTTCCGCGCCGTTGGCGAAGACGCGCGCCTTGCCATCCCCATCGAAGAGGCGCTCGCAGAGCATGGAATGGTGCCAATCACGCTTGGTGCGGGGCTTCGCCACGATGGGCCCGTGCTCGTTGCGCAAGAGCCCCTCGCCGATGCCTTCCCAGGCCAGCTCGCGCGGCATGGGGAGGCCCCGGCTCTCGCCCAGCGCCTGGAAGCGGTCCTTGGCGATGAGCGCCTCGCCCACGTCGGGGGCGCTCAGCATGAACAGGAAGTAGCGCGAGAGGCGCTCGCGGTTCGCGTTCACCAGCTCGAGCGCGTCGTCGCTCCCGTACATCAATGGAACGCGGCAGCCGTACGCACCGGCCAGCTGCCGGCCCGCCATGACCAGCGCTTCCACGCGGGCGTCGTGCTGGTCGGCGTCGGGGAGCATGAGTGCCGCGGTGCAGTGGCGCGAAAGCAGCGCCGGCTCCTCCGGATCCGAGGTCGCCACCACCGCCTGCAGGCCGGCCATGCCGAGGGTCCGGACGAGGTTGATCCCGCCCAGCAGCACCACCGGGGGGTGGCGGCGGTCGAATCGCTGCAGCGGTACGAAGATATCGGCGGGCATGGGGAGGGTCTGTAGGAAAGCACCCCCACGATAGGCAGCCAGGAATAAGCGGCCACGTGCGCCGGGGCGCTACAGACTGGTCCATTTGGACCATCCCCCCAAAGCGGGTCCGAAAGAATGGGTTTGTAGGCTACATCCATGCTGATCGCCATCCATCAACCGCACTACATCCCGTGGCTGGGCTATCTGGACCGGATGGCCAAGGCAGACCTTTTCATCGTGCTCGACCACGTCCAGTTCGAGCGCCGCAATTTCCAGAACCGCACCACCATCCGCCTCGAAGGCGAGCCGAAACTGCTCACCGTCCCCGTCGTCCAGCTGTCGCAGAAGGAAACCATCATCGACAAGCTGGTGGACAACAGCGAGCAGGGAAGCCGCGCGTGGGGCCCCACCCATTTCAAGACGCTCAAGTACGCGTATCGCAAGGCACGCTTCTTCGACCAATATGCACCGCGCCTGCAGGAGATCCTCGAAGCGCGCTGGGACAAGCTGCTGGACCTGGACTTGGCGATGCTCGACTTCGCCCGCGACGCGTTCGACATCCGTACGCCGCTGAAGCGCAGCTCCGAGATCGCGGTGGAGGGCTCCAAGTCCGAGCTGCTGCTGAACCTGTGCCGCGCGATCGGCCCAGGCACGAGCTTCCTCGGCGGCCTCGGCGGCTCGCGCCGCTACCTGGACCACGATGCCTTCGCGGCCGCGAACGTCGGCGTCCAGTGGCAGGACTTCAAGCATCCGACCTATCCGCAGTGCGGCGACGCGCCCTTCATTCCGGGCCTGATGTCGCTCGATGCCCTCTTCAATTGCGGGCCGGCTGCGCGCGAGCTGCTGTCGCAATCGCAGGAAACGCGCGATGAATGTCTCGCTGCCTGACCATGAGACGCCCCGCTGGTACGCGGACAAGGTACGACGCTACGGCTTCGACCACCGCGGCCTCGGCTTCCGCACGCGCTCTTCGCAGGAGAAGCGCTTCGAGGCGCTGCTCGGCCTCGGCGATTTCCACGGCAAGCGCCTGCTCGACGTGGGCTGCGGTTTCGGCGATTTCCTCCGTTTCCTGCGCGCGCGCGGCATCGAGCCGCGCTACACCGGCCTCGATATCTGCGAGCCCATGGTGGCGCGCTGCCGCGAAAGCTTCGCCGCCGGCGCCGGGCGCTTCCTCGTGGGCGACGTGCTGCGCCACCAGCCCGACGAGGAGTACGACTTCGTGATCGCGAGCGGTATCTTCGGCCTGGACGCCGACGGCGTGCGCGAGCGCATCGCCCCCACGATCGAGCGCATGTTCTCGTGGTGCGGCGAGGGCATGGCCGCCAATTTCCTCAGCGCGCGCAGCCCCACGCCGGCCGAAGCGCGCGTGTACGTGGACCCGTCGGAGGCGCTTGCGATCGGCCTGGCGCTCACGCCCGCCGCGCGCCTCGACCATACGTACCTGCCGAACGATTTCACGGTTCATCTCTACAAGACTCCCCCATGGGAGCAGGGAAAACAACAGGAGCTTTCATGAAACGAGCCTGCGACACCGAGGTCCGCCCTTCCACCAATTCGCTCGCGGCCCGCTATGCCGGCAAGACCGTGCTCGCCATCGGTGCGCACCCGGATGACCTGGAGATCGGCCTCGGCGGCACGCTCGCCAAGATGCAGCGCGACGGCGCGAACGTGGTGATGTGCGTGGCCTCGATCCCCAAGGACTTCGACGTGCGCTACGCCGAGGCCAAGCGCGGCGCGGAGATCCTCGGCTGCGAGCTGAGGCTGCTGCTGGACGGCGGCCCCACGCGCATCGAGGACGTGAAGACCTACGAGCTGGTGGGCAAGCTCGACGCCGCCATCCGCGAGTATTCGCCCGCCGCGGTGTTCACCCACAGCTCCTCGGATTTCCACAACGACCACCTGCTCATCTACCAGGCGTGCCTGCCGACGCAGCGACTGGCGTACTTCGATTTCTTCTCGTACCACCCGACGAACTGCCGCCCGGTCCCGATCCAGTTCCACCCGCGCGCCTACGTCGACATCAGCGACACCATAGATGCAAAAATGCACGCGATTACCGCGCACGCAAGCCAGTTCGGAGGAAGGGGACTCGATACCGAGATGTATCGCGAGTTCGCCCACGTGCAGGGCCGCATGATCGGGGTGCCATACGCGGAGGGACTCGATGTCATTCGGCTACTCCTCACCTGAGCCGTCGCGCGGCGAGCGCTCCTTCGAGCCGTGGCGCCACGGCGCGGACTCGCCGGTGCGCGTCATCGACGACCTCGAGGGCCTCGCCGCGCTCGAGCCGGCCTGGAACCAGCTCGCTTCGCCCCACGGGCACCCGCTGCGCACGTTCGCGTGGGTGCGCTCCTGTGCCGAAGCATTCGAGGACGATGCCGAGCTGCGCATTTTCGTAGTCGAGCGCCACGGACGGCTGCGCGCGGTGGCGCCGCTGGTCCAGCGCCGCCTGCCCGCGGAGCGGCTGGAGCTCTTGGGCGGCCGCGAGCTGCATGCGCCGTGCGAGATTTTCTATGCCGACACCGACGCGCTCACCATGCTGGTCGAGTCGCTCGCCGATTCCCGCATCGCGGTCTCCCTCGACGGGTTTCCCGCCGGCGGGCCGATGTTGCCCACTTTCGAGCAGGCCTACGAAGGACGCGGCTGGGTGCGCGCCATGGAAATCGACCCGATGCCGTACATCCAGCTCGATGCGAGCTGGCTCACGCCCGAGCATCGCCTGGACCCGGGCCTGTGCTCGGATCTCCTGCGCGTGCTGCGGCAGTGCGAGTCGATCGGGGAAGTGCAATACGAAGTCTTCTCGCCATCGTCGGCGGACCAGCTGATCGCACGCCTCTCCGAGATCAAGGCCGGCCCGTCGCCGTGGACCTGGGCGCACGCGAGCGCCGCCTCCAAGCGCGGGCGCTTCATCCGCCGCTATGCCGGCTACGCCGCGGAGCAGGGCCTCCTGCGGCTGGTGATGCTGCGCATCGACGGGCGCCCGGTGGCGCTGCAGCTCGCCATCGAAGCGGAGCAGCGCTACTGGGTGCTGCACATGTGCTACGACGAGCAGTTCGCGCGCCTGCTGCCGAACATGCTCCTCACGGTCCACGCCATCGGGCACGCCGCGGCGCAGGGCCTGCGCAGCTACGAGTTCCTGGGCGAGCCCGAGAGCTGGGCCAAGCGCTTCACCGACAACCAGAGCGGCTGCCGCGCGCTGCGCACCTACCCGCTCAACGCCGCGGGATACGCGGCACTCTGCAGCGATACCGCCCACGCCTCCCTGGGCGGCGTACGCCGGGCAACCAACGCCTGACCGGTCCGCGGGAGCGATTCCCGCGCGACAAATGAAACGCGCCGCCGCCCGGCGGCGATGGCCGGTTCGCCCATGGCGCCCGGTATCATGGCGTCGCCATGAATACGTCCCCCATCGCCCGATCCGCCGCGCGCGGCTTCACGCTGATCGAAGTCGTGATGGTGCTGCTCATCGTGTCGGTGGTCATCGCCATGGCGGCCGTGATGACGCGCGGCGTGGTGGGCGCCCAGAAACGCTCGCTGACGGCAACGCGCATGAGCGGCGTCGAGGTGGCGCTGGCGCAGTTCGTCGTGCAGCAGAAACGGCTGCCGTGTCCCGCCGACGGGACGCTCGACACGGCACACAACAACGCCGGCATCGAGGGCGCGCGCACCGCGACGGGAGGGTGCACCGCGCAGCAGGACGGCGTCGTGCCGTGGCGCGCCATCGCGCTGAGCGAGGCCGAGGCCACCGACGGCTGGGACCGGCGGCTCACGTACCGCGTGGGTCCGCTGCTCGGCGCCAACAACGGGATGGACATGTCCTCGTGCGATCCCGCCGGCGGTGCGAACGCAACAGCCGTTTCGCCGTTCGCCTGTGCGGCGTGCGTTTCGACCAACTTGCCCGCGTGCACGCTGCCCACCAATTTCCTGACCAACAACGGCGGCGCGAACGGCAAGGGCCTGCAGGTCCGCAACATCGCGGGCGTGGTGCTCATGGATCCGAATCCGGCGGGCGCCAATCCGCACACGGGCGCTGCCTACGTCCTGATCAGCCCCGGTGAATCGGGCGGTGGCGGTTACCTGTCGTCCGGAATCCTCGGCACCAGCAGCTCCACCGACGGCACCGAGGAGCTCAAGAATTA
>DATLEL010000278.1:0-2848 GCA_035525255.1 Usitatibacter sp. | reverse complement strand
CACGCGCCGCGACCGTACGTTCAAGGATGACGTGGGCCGCATCAAGATGCTGGACATTTTCACCATGGCTGCCGACCACCCGGAGCTGGTGGCGATGTACAGAAGCAAGCTCTCGGCCGTCTTGTTCTGAGCGGCTGGATTTCCGCCTGCGCGGGAATGACGGCCAGTCGCTATGATGCGGCGTCATGGCCGTCACCGTTCCCACCGCTTTGATCGAGCGCGCCACCGACGGCACGCCATGGTCGAGCGAATTCCAGGATATCTACCACGCATCGCACGGCGGCCTGGCACAAGCGCGCCACGTCTTCCTCGGCGGTAACCAGCTTTCGCAGCGGTGGCGTGACCGCGATGCCTTCGTGGTGCTGGAGACGGGCTTCGGCCTCGGGCTCAACTTCCTGGCGACCTGGGACGCATGGCGCAGCGATCCCTCGCGCCCTCGCCGGCTCCACTTCGTTTCCGTCGAGAATCGTCCGCTGACCCGCGCGGACCTCGCCGCTTCACTGGCGCCCTTCGAAGAGCTCGAGCCGCTCACGCGAGCGCTGCTCAACACGTGGCCTCCCCCGCTCGCGGGGCTCCACCGCCTGCACTTCGACGCCGGCGCGGTGATGCTGTCGCTCATCTTCGGCGAGGCTCGCGAAACGCTGCCCCAGGTAGTGGCGCGCGCGGATGCACTATTCCTCGACGGCTTCTCCCCCTCGCGCAACCCGCAGCTCTGGTCGCCGGAAATCGTGCGCGAGCTCGCACGTCTCTCGGGACCGGGCACCACCGTCGCGACCTGGACGGTGGCCGGCGGCGTGCGCGCGGCGCTTACGGACGCGGGCTTCCGGGTGGAGAAGCGCGAGGGCTTTGGACCCAAGCGCGCGATGCTCGCGGGAGCACGCGAGGGTGAAGCCGCCATTGCGAAGCCGGACCGCCGCGCCGTCGTGGTCGGTGCGGGGCTCGCAGGAACACTGGTCGCAGAGCGGCTCGCCGCGCGTGACTGGGAAGTGGAGCTCGTCGACACGCTCGCCGAGCGCCAGGCGCCACGCGTGGGACTGGTGCGCCCGGTGGTGAACTTGCGCGACGCGCTCAACGCGCAAGCCTCGCGCGGCGCCTTCCTGTATGCGCTGCAGCACTTCCGCGCCCTGCAGCACGATGGCTATCACTTGCAGTGGGCACGCTGCGGCGTGCTGCAGCTGGCGGCCGGCGACGATGAGGCGGCTCGCTTCGAGGCGATCGTGCGCTCGCAGGGTTACCCGGCGGAATTCCTGCGCTTCGTGGATGCCGCCGAGGCCTCGCGGCTCGCGCAGCGCCCGGTACGCGGACCGGGGTGGTGGTTCCCGGGCGGCGCCTGGGTCTCGCCGGAAAGCCTTGCGATCGCCGCGCTCGGACGTGCCGGCGGTCGAGTGCGCCGCATCACCGGACGGCGTGTCGAGAGCCTGGCCCACGACGACGGCCGGTGGCGAGCGCTGGATGCCGATGGCCGAGTGCTCGCGGACGCACCGACGTTGGTGGTCGCGAGCGCGGCCGACGCACAACGGCTGGCGCCTTCGGCTCGGCTGCCGCTCAGCCGTGTTCGCGGACAGGTCACGTTCCTTCCGCCCGCGCCCGAGCGCGCGCTCGGCATCATCGTCAGCGGCACCGGCTACGTAGCGCCGTTGCCTGATGGCGGCCATTGCGTCGGCGCGAGCTACCAGCACGACGACGGCGACCCGGCCGTGCGCGCCGCGGACCACCGCGAGAACCTGGCGCGCGCCGAGGCGATGCTGCCGGGATTCGCGAACGCGGTGCATCCCATGTCGCTGGAGGGCTGGACCGGTTTCCGGGCCACCGTGCCCGACCGGCTGCCGATCTTCGGCGCAGGCGCAGCACCCGGCCTGCATTTCGCCACCGGCCTCGGCTCGCGCGGATTGCTATGGGCGCCGCTGGGCGCCGAGTTGGTCGCGAGCGCGCTCGAGGGCGAACCCTTGCCGCTGGGGCGCGATCTCGCGGGAGCGGTCTCGCCGAAGCGCTTCCTGTCGTAGGATCGGACCATGCGCCCCGACCTCGCCTCCCTCGCCCTCTTCATCCGCATCGCGGAGACGCGCAGCATCACCAAGGCCGCGGACGCGTGCCACATCGCGCTTGCCGCCGCGAGCCGGCGCGTCACGCAGCTCGAGGACCAGTTCGGCGTCCAGCTTCTCTATCGCACTGCCAAGGGCGTCGAGCTGACACCGGCCGGTCACGCGCTTCTCGCCCGCGCGCGATCGATGCTGCTGCAGGTGGACGAGATGCGCGCCGAAATCTCGGATTACTCGAAGGGGGTGAAGGGCATGGTGCGGGTCCAGGCCAACGCCTCGGCGCTCGCGCAATACCTCCCCGATGACCTGGCCACGTTCGCGGTCGCCCATCCCGCGATCAAGGTCTCACTCGACGAAGAAAGGAGCGGCGCGATCGTGGAGGCGGTCCACTCCGGGACCACGGACATCGGCATCGTCATGGAGGGCGCCGAGGCTCCCGGCCTGCAGCTGCTCGAGTACCGCACCGACACCCTGGTGGCGGTGGTGCCTGAGGGACACTCGCTGCGAGCGAAGAAGCTTGCCTTCGCGAAGCTGCTCGACCATGACTTCGTCGGCCTCGAAAGCACCACCGTGATCTCGCAGATGATGCTCGGGCAGGCGAGCCAGGCGGGCAAGCCGCTGCGGCTGCGGGTGCAGGTGAAGAGCTTCGACGTGGTCGCGCGGCTGATCCAGGCCGGGCTCGGCATCGGCATCCTGCCCCAGGGGGCGGCCGACGCATTCGCCGGCTCCATGGGACTGCGCGCCATCGCCCTCACGGACGGGTGGGCCACCCGCAAGATGTTCGTGTGCGTGCGGCAATACACGGCGCT
>DATLEL010000249.1:0-3183 GCA_035525255.1 Usitatibacter sp. | reverse complement strand
CGCGCCTCCAGCAATCCCTGGTACCAGATCTCCGCCTGCGAGCGCACGTTGGTGAAGATGAGCGTCGAGCGGCAGCTGTCGATCGCCTCCACCACGTGATCGAGCATCGCAAGCCCCAGGTGGCCCGCCCACGGAAACTTGTCGACGTCGGGCGGAATGAGGGTGTCCATGACGACTTGCTTGTCGGAGACGCCTTTCACGACGCGGCGACGAAGTTCTCCGGGTATGAGCCTCTCCAACGCCTCATCGATATTCCCCAACGTGGCCGACAGCCCCCATGTCCGGACCTTCGGGTTCCACTTGCGCAGCCGCGCGATCGCCAGCTCCGTCATCACGCCGCGCTTGTTGCCGAGCAGCTCGTGCCATTCGTCCACCACCACCAGCCGCAGCTCCGAGAGCTTCTCGCGGGCGTCGGCGTTCGAGAGCATGAGCGACAGGCTCTCGGGCGTGGTGACCAGCAGCGACGGCAGCCGCCGCGCCTGCCGGGCGCGCTCCGCGCTCGACGTGTCCCCCGTGCGCAGCCCGATGGTCCAGGGCAGCCCCAGGCCCTGCACCGCGCGCTCGATGGAAATCTGCGTGTCGCCCGCGAGCGCTCGCATGGGAGTGATCCAGAGCACGCGCAGCGGCGGAGCCGCAGATTTGTCGCCCCGGATGCCGCTACGCGGCGATGGTCCGGGGCCCGATTTCTCCTCCTGCTCGGCCATCCACTCCGCCAGCGGACCCAGCGCCGCGGCGAGCGTCTTGCCGCTGCCCGTGGCCGAATGCACCAGGCCCGATTCACCCGCGAGGTAGGCGCTCCACACCTCGCGCTGGAAGTCGAACGCGCGCCAGCCGTTGGCGGCGAACCATTCCTCCAGGTGGTGCGTGGCGGGGAGGGCTGCGTCGCGTTTCAACGGCTGGCGGCTCCCAGGGGAAGCAGCTTGCCTTCGGCGCTCGACGGCGCGGGCACGCCCAGCATGCGCGACAACGTCGGCGCGATGTCGGCCACTTCCACTCGCGTGTCGATGCGGCCCGGCTTCACCCACGCCGGACCGTAGAAGAGGATCGGCACGTTGCTGTCGTACGCGTAGGGTGAGCCGTGCGTGGAGGCATAGCCGCTGCTCGAAGCCATCATCCAATACGGCTTGAGGGTGATCTGCAGGTCGGCGGAAAGCTCGCGATGCCAGGTCTTGCGCAGCTGCTCGGCGAACGGGTCGCCGGGCTTGAGGCCGCGCTCCAGCTCCGTGCGCGTGGTGACGGCGGCGATGCCCTGCTCCTTCATGAGGATCGCCCGCGCTTCGTTCTCCACCGCCTCGCGGGTCGCGCCCTTGTCGGCGATGGTCTTCTGGTTCAACAGCACGCCCTGCGCGGAGACGCCCGTAGACCACTGCGCTTCGCCGAACTTCTGCGACAACCCCGCGTTGAGGCGCGCCATCATGTCCTTGGTGTTCACCGTTCCGGCGTCGCGGCCCAGCGTCTTGCTGTGCTCCGGCGCCGGCATGAAGCCGTGATCTGCCGTGAGGACTGCCACGTAATTATCGCGGCCCACGGTGGCGTCGAGATCGCGGAACAGGTCCTGGAACATGCGATCGAGGCGCAACAAGTGGTCGTGGGACAGGCGCGACTCGGCGCTGTACGCGTGGTTGATGTAGTCGTGGCCGGACAAGCTGATGGACAGGATGTCGGGAGCATCGTCGCGGCCGAGGCCCTCACCCGCGATCGCGGCGCGGGCGAACGCGAGCGACAGCTCGTCGGCATACGGGCTGCGGAGCAGCGAGCCGTAGAACGCGCGATCCGGCCCCTTCAGCCCGTCGCCCATCTTCATCGGCAGCTTGCCGCCCTTCATGTACCACTTCTGGTCGTCAGGCACCGACTTGGCGTAGGCCGACTCCGCCAGCAGCGGCTTCCACTCGTGGCCGAAATAAGCGTCCGCGGGCTTCTTCGCGTTGAAGTCGTTCACCCATTGCGGATGCTCCTTCATGTAGAAGGTGGCCGTGGCGAACTGGCCGCTGTCCGACTGGTACATGTAGGGAACGCCGGTCTTGCCCGCCGGCAGGATGGCGCCACGATCCTTGCCGGAGATGGCGATCACCTTCGAGCGCCCGTCCATGCGCTTCAGCACGTCGCCCACCGTCTCCGCCTTCAGGTTCTTGGGGCTGGTGCCGTCCAGCTTGTTGGTCTTGTGGCCGATGTAGGTCGAGGTGGTGTCGCCGGTGCAGTACTCGGTCTCGCCGGTCCTGGGGTCGAGCCACTCGTTCGCGATGATTCCGGTGCGATGTGGATAGGCGCCGGTCAACATCACGGCGTGGCCGGGTGCGGTCTGGGTGATGGCCTGGCCGTAATGCGCGTCCGAGAACCACGCGCCGCGGTCGAGGAAGCGCCGCAGGCCGTCGGGCACCAGCTGGTCCCGGTAGTCCACCACCTGCCGCTGCGGCAGTCCGTCGACCACTAGGAACACTACCAGCTTCGGCCGGGCGGCGGCGGTGGAATTACCGGCGCCGGACGGCGCACCGGCACAACCTGCAACGAGCAATACCGCCGCGACGGCGGCAACGATTCTTTTCATGGGAGCTCCTCCGGGGAGAAGCTCGATTATTCACGATTCCATCGCCTTGCGGCGAGGGCTGAAGCCCGCCTATAAAATGGGCTGGCCGTAAAGCGTGAATGCGAGCGTCGGCACGAAGAAGAGGAACGGGACCTTGATGTCCGAGAACTCGTCCCCCCAGTATCGCATCACCGCGAAGGCGCTCACCGGCCACACGAACGCGGTCACGATCGCGAGGAGCGCGTTGCGTTTCCAGATCTTCGCGACCATCCAGCCGATGAACACGAAACACAGCAAGCTCGAGAGGACCAGCATGCGGCACCCCATCCATGTGTTGTCGTTGTGCGGCCAGTATCGGGGTCACGCGCACGCCGATGATGCGAAGTGCGTCACAGAATCCCGCGGGCGTTTCACCTGAAACAATCCATGCGTTTTGCCTACTACGACGGCCTCACGGCGCGCTCCAAGCGTACATACAACAAGAGCGATCGCATCGAGCGCATCGCAATGCCCGACATCGGTGCGCTGGTGCCGCTCGCGCGCGCCGTCGCCCCGGCGCTCGAAGCCGCCGACCGCGCGGCGGTGGAGCGCGCCAGCCAGGCGTTGGTGGACGCGATCAACCATCGCATGGGCACGCCGCCCGTCGAGGTGCGCGTGCT
>DATLEL010000226.1:0-2293 GCA_035525255.1 Usitatibacter sp. | reverse complement strand
CGCTCGTCGTGGGTGGACACGAGGCGGCCCGTGACGAGCAAGCCCCACGCCGCGGCATTCACGAACGGCGAGCTGCTGCGCCCGACGTGCGCGCGCCAGTCGCCGCGGCCTACCTTGTCGCGGATGAGCGCGTCGCGCGTGGCGCCGTCGGGGATGCGCAGCAGCGCTTCAGCGAGGCACATGAGCGCGACACCCTCGTCGCTCGAGAGCGAGAACTCCTGCAGCAAGCCCTGCACCATGTTCTCGCGCGCGGCGCCCGCCGAGCCGGTACGCAGCCCCTCGGCCAGGCGGCGTGCGAGAGCCGCGGCCCGAGCCGCTTCAGAAGGCGCGAGCGTCGCCGCGTCCAGCAACGCCGTGACGCATTCGGGCTCCGGGCGGCGGCGCGCGGCGGTGATCGCGAGGCGAAGCGGCCCGCGCTCCGGCAACGAGGCCGCGAGGCGGGCTTCAGGGCGCGGGTGCACTGCCGGGGAACCGCTACTTGCCGCCGGCGGCCTCGTTCTGCTGCTTCACGAAGGCGTTGTATTCGACGACCGCGGTATTGCCCGCGTTCGCCTGGGCCTGGGCCGCCTCCTGGTGCGCCTTGGCGGCGGCCTGGCGCTCGGCCACGTAGGCCTTGACGCAATCGCCGTAGGTCTTCATCTCGCGCTCGATGCGGCGGCGGATGCCGGGATCCTCCATCATCTTCTGGCCGGGCATCGTCGGCTTCTCGCACTTCATGGCGGGGATTTCGGTGGACTGCGCCGAGGCGGCGCCGGCGCCTGCCAGCAGCAGGGCCATGGCGGCGAGGGTCGGGAATTTCATCGGAGGCCTTTCGGTTGGATTCGTCGGGGGCGCCAGATTAACGCAAAAGCCCCGTCATTCGACGACCGGCACGGTGTAATTCAGCGCGAGCCGCCCGCCGTCGGGATAGATGGTCTGGCCGGTGAGGTACGACGCATCGTCGCTCGCGAGGAACACCGCGACGCTCGCGATCTCCTCCGGCTCGCCCATGCGGCCGAGCGGCGTGCGCGACAGGATCTTCTGTTCCGCCTCGCGATTGCCGAGCACCGCCGTGCGCGCGAGCTCCGTGAGGATGGTGCCGGGCCCGATGCCGTTCACGCGGATGCCGTGGGGTGCCAGCGCCACCGCCATCACCTTCGTCAGCTGGTTCACCGCGCCCTTCGAAACCACATACGGAACCTGGTTGGGGATCGCGAGCACCGCGTTCACGCTCGACATGTTGACGATCGCCCCGCCGCCGCCCTGCTTCACCATCTGGCGCGCGGCCGCCTGCCCGGCGAGGAACGCGCCCTTCAGGTTCACGCCGAGCACGCGATCGAAGTCGGCCTCCTCCAGGTCGAGGAAATCCGCGGCGTGCACGATGCCGGCGTTGGCGACCAGGATGTCCAGGCGTCCGAACTCGCTCACGGCGCGCGCGACCGCGCGATTCACGTGGTCGCGGCGCGAGACGTCGCAGACGATCCACGCCGCCTTGGCGCCGCCCTGCACCAGCCGCGACGCTTCGCCGCGAATGGCGTCTTCCTTCAAGTCGGCGAGCAATACGTGGGCGCCCTCGCGCGCCAGGGCCTCGGCGCAGGCGAGGCCGATGCCCTGTCCAGCCCCGGTAACCAGGGCAACCTTGTCCTTGAGCTTCATGGGATTCGCTACTTGTTGGCGGCTTTGACGATTTCGGCCAGCTCGGCGCAGAACGCCTCGTGCTTCGCGGGACAGCTCGCCTTCACGCGGGAGTAGACCGAGTCGAGGTCGTCCTTCGCGACGGGGCGCTTCAGGTGCTCGATGACGAACGCCTTGAACGGCGCGCTCTGCATCTCGGCGACGAATGCGTCGACGTTCTTCCAATCCACGATCAGGCGCACCACGGTTTCGCTATAGAGGTCCGCCACCGCCGCCACGGAATCGCAGTGGCGGAAATCCTTGAAGGCCTTCTGCAGCTGCGGCCAGCTGGTGACGCGGTCGATCGACTTCTCGGCGTTGGCCGCTTCCGCCTTGCCACATGGCCGGTCCTGCGCCAGGGCGGCTGGTGCCGCGCACGCCAGCACGAGCAACATGAAGAGCGCGCGCATCACGCCGCCCTCCCGGGACGCCGCTCCGCACTTTCGAGCCGCTTGCGCACCGCGCGCACGATGCCCGCCGCGTCCAGGCCGCAGTCGGCGAGGAGCTGCAGCGCATCGCCGTGCTCGACGAACGTGTCGGGGAGGCCCAGGTGGAGGATCGGCACCGCGAGGCCTTCGGCCGCCAGTGCTTCGGCGACCGCCGAGCCCGCGCCGCCCGCGGCCACGCTCTCCTCGATCGT
>DATLEL010000221.1:0-2162 GCA_035525255.1 Usitatibacter sp. | reverse complement strand
TCGTTCGCATAGACGGCGTGGCACGCGCTGCATCCCGAGGAGCGGTAGTCGCCGGGCTGCTCGTTGGTGCCGAGGAACCAGAGATGCGGATCGTTCAGGCGCGTCTTGGTGACGTTGATAACCGGTACGGCGATCCTGCTGCCGGTGCCCGGCCCGCGGTTCGACTGGCGGATGTCGGGGCGGCCCGGCTCGTCCAGCTTCTGCAGTGCACCCGCGCTATTGGGCAGGCCGATCTCCGTGAACTGGCTCGCGATCACGCGCCCGCCGCGCTCGAAGACGCGGAATACGTCGCCCGGCGGGATGGTCTCCCACGCGGGGAGCGCGGTGAGCGACGGCAGGATGCCCTTGGTCGTGAGGAAGGCGTCGGGCACGACGGGGTTGGCGATCGAGGCGCCCTGCCCTTCGCGCGTGTACGCCTCGCCGAGGATGTAGCGCTTGTACGGCAGGATGCCGTTGTTGTACGCGGCGCCGCCCCACAGCATCGCCGAGGTCGCCATCAGGCTGCGCTCGCTCGCATGGATGATCGGCAGGTGGCAGGCGCCGCACGCCTCGCGCGCGACGCGCAGGTCGCCCGGGTTGATGAAGCGCACGAACTCCGGGCTTTCGCGGTTGAGCAGCGTGTACGCGCGCTCCGGGGCCGCACTCGCCGGCCAGTTCCAGGCCTTCTCGTCGCGGGGCAGGACGTGGGCCTGGCGCATCGCTTCGATGTAGCTCTTGTCGTTCCTCGCCCCTCGCCCCTCGATCCTCGCGTCGCCTCCATGGCAGTCGGTGCAGCCCAGTACCACGGCGGGATTCTGGTGCATGGTGTGGCTGTCGGTGGCGGTGTGGCAGGTCATGCAGCCTTTGGTTTTCGCTTCTGCTTCCGCCACCGTCTGGCGTGCGGGGGCCGCCGGCGCCGTTACCGCTTGGACCACAGAGGGCACAGAGGAACCACAGAGGAAAAGCAAAAGCATGAGGGTGGTTCGTGTCCATGCACGCGTTACGCGAACCCCATTCGAGAGGGTTTCCTCTGTGGTTCCTCTGTGACCTCTGTGGTCCAATTCGGTCTTCATTCAGAACGTCGCAATCAGATTGAGCACGATCGAATACTGGGGCCCGCGCTGCCCTTCGTCATAGAGCTGCTTCAGTCCCTTGCCCGGCAGCAGCGCGGCGGCAGAGGCATTGAAAACCAGGTTCTGGGACATGAAGGGCCGCCACTGCACGCCCGCGGAGACATCGACGCCGAGATCCTTCGGCGGCGGCGCCTGGTTGCGCAGCACGCCGAGCACCGCGGTGTTCACGAAGCGCAGGTACGAGACGTTGCCGATGGCGCGCACCGTGGGCGTGACATCCACATCCGCGCCCGCGCCCAGCAGCGTGAGGCCGGGATTCACGAAGTTGGACTGACCCTGGTCCTTCGACGAGCGCAGGCTCGCGAGCACGCCGTTGCGCCCCGAGAGCGCCACGCCGCCGCCACCCACCAGCGGCACCGCCTGGCGGATGAAGAAGCTCGAATCGGCGCCTGCGAATTGCGGATTCTCGAGGATGGCGTCGAAGCCCGTGGCGCGCCCATCGAAGGGGTCCTTGTCGCCCGACTGGAACAGCGCATTGAGCCGCAGGCGCACCCAGCTGAAGTCCCGTGACAGCTCGACGGCCGCGAACCCGGCGCGGATGGACTGCGCGCGCTGCGAGATGGGATGGCGCTCGTCGCGCCCCAGCGCCGCATAAACGGAGGTCGTGAGGTTCCAGCGCCCGAGGTGGCCATCGCCGCTGTAGCCCGCATAAGCGACGCGGTAATCGTGCGCGCGGCCGTCGCCCTGAACCGCGGGGCGCACCAGGAACCCGTTGGCGTCGTAGAACTGGCCGGTGCCTTCGCGGTTCACGTTGAGCACCAGCGTCGCCTGCGAGGTGAAGCCCAGCCGCGGCCAGTCCTGCCGGTACGCGTTGGCGACCAGCACGTCGTCCTTGCGCGGCCGCACCGACAGGTCGTTCAGCCCGGAGTTGGTGTCCTTCTCCATGCGCCGGAACCAGCCGAGGTTGTACTGCCACTGGTTGTTGTCGCGCGTGCCGAATAGCCGCACGCCGAGCGGGACGTCGTTGAAGAGGAAGCCGCGGAAGTCGGAGATGAAGGGCTGGATTCCCGCGCGGACCGAGTCGAAGTCGTAGCGCGTCGAGACGTTGCG
>DATLEL010000205.1:0-2667 GCA_035525255.1 Usitatibacter sp. | reverse complement strand
AGCTCTTCCGGCGTCCCCACCTGCTCGATCCGCCCGCCGCGCATCAGCACCACGCGATCGGCCATCGTCATGGCCTCGGTCTGGTCGTGGGTCACGTACACCATGGTGATGCCCAGGCGCTGCTGCAGGGCGCGGATCTCGCGGCGCATCTCGCCGCGCAGCTGCGCGTCGAGGTTGGAGAGTGGCTCGTCCATGAGGCAGACCGGGGCCTCGGCGACCAGTGCGCGTCCCAGCGCCACGCGCTGCTGCTGGCCGCCGGAAAGCTGCGAGGGCTTGCGCGCGAGGAGCGGTCCGAGCCCCAGCAGCTCGGCCACGCGCGCGAGGCGCGCGTCGCGGTCGGAGACCTTGCGCACCCTCAGGCCGAAGACGATGTTCTCCGCGACCGACAGGTGCGGGAAGAGCGCATACGACTGGAACACCATGGCGATGCCGCGCTGGGCGGGCGGCAAGCGCGTCACGTCGCGATCGCCGATGTGGATGGTGCCGTGGGTGGGCGTGTCGAGGCCGGCGATGAGGCGCAGCGTGGTGGACTTGCCGCATCCCGAGGGTCCCAGCAGCACCACGAACGAGCCCGCGTCCGCCGGGAACGAGATGCCGTCGAGCGCGCGCGACTCTCCCCAGTGCTTGGCGATTCCTTCGAGGCGGATGGATGACACCGGGGGATTTTCTCCTAAAATGGGGCCTGCCCACACAGCCACCATCCAAGGTCAAAAAATGCTGCTCTGGTTCGTGATCATCTATTGGGTCGTCTCCGTGGGCATCGGGATCTACGCCGCGAAGTGGGTGCACAACTCCAAGGACTTCGCGATCGCGGGCCGGCGCATGCCGATGTACATCGTCACCGCGACGGTGTTCGCCACCTGGTTCGGCTCCGAGACGGTGCTCGGCATCCCGGCGACCTTCATGAAGGAGGGCTTCTCGGGAATCATCGCCGACCCGTTCGGCTCGAGCCTGTGCCTGATCCTGGTGGGCCTCTTCTTCGCCCGCCCGCTGTACCGCATGAACCTGCTCACCATCGGCGACTATTACCGCAAGCGCTACAGCCGTCCGGTGGAGATGCTCACGACGATGTGCATCGTGGTCTCGTACCTCGGCTGGGTGGGCGCGCAGATCAAGGCCCTCGGCCTGGTGTTCAGCGTGGTTTCGGCCGGCGCCATCACCCAGGAATGGGGAATGATCATCGGCGCCTCGACGGTGCTGGTGTACACGATGCTGGGCGGCATGTTCTCGGTGGCGATCACGGATTTCATCCAGATGATCATCATCGTGCTCGGCATGCTTTACATCGGCTGGGCGGTGAGCGGCCTCGTGCCCGGCGGCGCCTCCGCCGTGGTGGCCCACGCCGCCGCCAACGACAAGTTCCAGCTGCTGCCGAAACCGGAGCTGAAGGACGTCCTCTGGTTCCTCGCGGCATGGATCACCATGATGCTGGGATCGATTCCCCAGCAGGACGTGTTCCAGCGGGTGCAGTCCGCGAAGACCGAGAACATCGCGGCGCGCTCGGCCATCGTCGGCGGATGCATGTACTTCTGCTTCGCCTTCATCCCGATGTACCTGGCCTATTCGGCGAGCCTGATCCAGCCGGAGATGGTGGCGGGCGCCCTGAAGGAGGGTGGCGACACGCAGCTGATCCTGCCGAACCTCATCCTCTCGCCGGTGGTGCCGATCTTCGCGCAGATCATGTTCTTCGGCGCGCTGCTCTCGGCGATCAAGAGCTGCGCGTCGGCGACCTTGCTCGCGCCCTCGGTGAGCTTCAGCGAGAACATCGTGCGGCCGTTCTTCCCCGGCATGAGCGACGAGAAATTCCTCAGGCTGATGCGCGTGGTGCTGGTGGGTTTCACCGTCCTGGTGACCTCGTTCGCGCTGAGCACCGAGGCGAGCATCTACAAGATGGTGGAAAACGCATACAAGGTCACGCTGGTTGGCGCCTTCGTGCCGCTGGTGTGCGGCCTCTACTGGAGTCGCGCCAACAACCTCGGTGGCACGCTCGCGGTCGTGTCCGGCCTGTTGGTGTGGATCGCGTTCGAAGTGCTCAACCCCAACGGGCTCGTCCCGCCGCAGCTCGCGGGCCTCGTGGCGAGCTTCGCCGGCATGCTGGTGGGGTCGCTCGCGCTCAGGGGAGTGCAGGTCCAGCCGGCCCGCTGAGCCGGTGGCGGGGCGTTTCGCTCCGCCATTTCCGCATTTCGTCGCTTTCCGCTGTCGCCACCCCCGGCGCCTCCTTAAGCTGCGTCCATGTTCAATACGAACACGAACGCACCAGGGAGAAATCACATGACACGCAACGAATTCACCGGCTTCTCGGACACCTCTTCAATCGCCGGCACGGTGACGCTGCTGGTCTCAGGATGGCTCTTCCTCGCCGCCGCCTCGGTCGTGGCGAGCCCCACCGACAACCAGATCGCGCGCGCCTCCTCGGTCTCGGTAAAGTCCCTGGGCGTGATGCCCTCGCCGCAGCCGCAGCTCGTCGCGATCGCCCCCGAGGCGCGTCTCACCATCGTCGTCCACGCGCGACGCGCCTGACAGACCGCGTTTTTCCCGACCCGGAAGGTCGATTTGCCCGGCGCAAGCCGGGCTTTTTATTGCGCGCCCGGAAGCCACCAAGGCGCGTTTCGTCGCAAGGCTTTTGCCACGCGCGGTCACAATTCGGTAACGTGGCGCGGTGAGCTC
>DATLEL010000138.1:0-6556 GCA_035525255.1 Usitatibacter sp. | reverse complement strand
GCCGCCAGCGGGACGTAGCTCGCCACGGGCGCCAGGACCAGGATCACGAGGAAGAGCGTGATGGCGTGCACCACGCCGGCGACCGGCGAGCGCGCGCCGCTGCGCACGTTGGTCATGGTGCGCGCGATGGTTCCGGTGACGGCGATGCCGCCGAACAGCGGCGCGGCGAAATTCGCCATCCCCTGGGCCATCAGCTCCTGGTTGGGATCGTGGCGGTCGCCGATGAGGCCGTCGGCCACGCGCGCGCACAGAAGCGACTCGATGGCGCCCAGCAGCGCGATGGCCACCGTCGGCGCGAACAGGTTCTGGGCCGTGGCCCAATCGAAGCGCGGCAGCTTCGGCGCCGGCAGGCCGCGCGGCAGCTCGCCGAATTTCGAGCCGAGGGTTTCCACGTGCAGGTCGAGCGCCCACACCGCGAACGCGGAGAGGCTCAGGACCGCGACGGTGCTCGGCAGCTTCGCGGTGAGGAAGCGCCAGTTGCCGACGCGCTCGGACTGCGCCGCCGGCCACGCGACGATGACGCCGATGCAGGCGAGGCCCATGGCGAACGCGAGCCAATTGATGGTATCGAGGCCGTGCCACAGCACCGCCATCTGCGAGAAGAAGTTGGAGGGCATGTGCTTCACGGTGAGGCCGAGGAAGTCGCGCACCTGGGAGAGGGCGATCACCACCGCGATGCCGCTGGTGAAGCCGATCACCACCGAGACCGGCACGAAGCGCACCAGCGTGCCCATGCGCAATGCGCCCATGGCGAACAGCAGCACGCCCGCCATCATGGTGGCGATGAGGAGATTCGGCACGCCATACTTCTCGGCGATTCCGTAGAGCAGTCCCACGAATGCGCCGGCCGGCCCGGCGATCTGCACCCTCGAGCCGCCGAGCAGCGAAACGATGAGGCCGCCCACGATGGCGGTGACCAGTCCCTGTTCGGGACGAACGCCTGAAGCGATGCCGAACGCCATTGCGAGGGGCAGCGCCACCAGCCCCACGGTCACGCCGGATGCCAGGTCGGCGAACAAGTCCTCCCGCCGGTACCCCTCCAGGCTCGTCCACAGTCGCGGACGGAAGGAGAAACGCAGCGCGGGAAGCCCGGACAACTAGACGGTTTCCACCTGGCAGTCGAGGTAGTAGCCCGCGCCGCGCTCGGTGCGGATCAGGGTCGGCTGGTTGGGGCTGTCCTCGACCTTGCGGCGCAGCCGCAGGATTTGCACGTCGATGGAGCGGTCGTAGATGTCGTCGTGCAGGCGGCTCGACTCGAGCAGCTGGTCGCGGGTGAGGATGCGCCCCGGGGCCTTGAGAAAAGCGACCAGCAGCGCGTACTCGCTGTTGGTGAGCTCGACGTTGCGGCCATCGGCAGCCTTGAGCTTGCGCGTGCCGGTGTTGAGCTCCCAGCCCTTGAAGCGGAAGGCGCGCACGGTCTCGCCGCGGCGGCTGGCGCGCTTGCTCTCGGTGCGGCGAAGCACGGCCTTGATGCGAGCGAGCAGCTCGCGCTGGCTGAAGGGCTTGGTGACGTAGTCGTCCGCGCCCAGCTCGAGGCCCATGACGCGATCGACCTCTTCCTTGCGGCCGGTGAGGATGATGATCGGGAGGTCGAGGGATTCGCGCAGGCGACGGGCGATGGCGAGGCCGTCTTCGTCCGGGAGCTTGAGATCCAGGATCACCAGGTCGACCACTTCGACGGAGAGGACGCGGTCCATGTCCGCGCCGGTCTCCGCCACCGACACCTTGAAGTCGTTGGCGGTCAGGTACTCATGGATCAGCTCGCGGATCGCGACGTCGTCGTCGACAACGAGGATGTGGGCTTCCACGGCGGCAATGGGACCTTGTTGGTTTCAGCCATTCTACCGCTGAAAGGCCTTAGAATCCGCAGGGGAATCACCGATGAACACCCTTTCCAATCCGCAGCTGCCGGAAGCGACCCCTGCCGCGGGCGGGCTCGCCGCGCGGCAGCTGGCCGCCTACGCGGCTTTCGGCGTCGTGTATTTCGTCCTCGCGGCCTATGCCGCCAACCTGCCCCTGCATTCGCGCGTGCCGCTGTTCATCTGGCCGGCCCACGGGCTCGCCCTCGGCACGCTGCTGGTGGCGCCGGTGCGGCGCTGGCCGGTGTACCTGGTGCTGGTGCTGGTGGCGACGGTCGTGGTCGGGCTGGTGATCGGCGAGCCGCGACTCTCGATCCTGCGCACGGCGATCATCAACGTGGCGCAACCCCTCATCGTGGCCGCCGGACTGCTCAGGCTTGCCGGACCGCGCGTGCATATCGACACGGTGCGCGGGCTGGCGGCTTTCCTCGTGGGCATGGTGCCGCTGGTCGCGGCGATGGCGATCATCGACGGCGCGTTCTCGTTCATGGCCTTCGAGGCGCCGTTCCGGCAGCGCTGGTCGGTCACCTTCGTCTCGACGATGCTCGGCATGCTGCTCACCGCGCCCCTCATCCTCGCGTGGAGCCGCCAGGGACACCGCGAGGCGCTCGAGCTCACCCGCACGCGCTTTCCGGAGATGATCGTGCTCTTCGTGGGCCTGGTGTTCACCACCAGCTATGTCTTCGGCACGCGCGCCAACACCGATGGGCTGATCCCGCCGCTCGCCTACCTCTGCGCCCCCTTCCTCATCTGGGCCGCGCTGCGCTTCGGGCTGCGTACGGCCACGCTCGGGCTCGCGGTCTTCGGGCTCATCTGCTACTGGCATACGGGGCAGGGCTTCGGCCTCCTCAACACGACCGGCGTGCCCGACGTGCGATCGCTGCTGCACCTGCAGGGCTATCTCGCCACCATCGTGGTGACGACGCTCTTTTCCTCCGCGCTGCTGGTGGAGCGCCAGGACGCGGGGCGCGAAACTGCCGAATGGCGTTACCGCCATGAGCGGGTGATCCGCGCGAGCGGCAGCCTGCTCTACGACTTCGATCCCGTCGCCGGCACCGTGCTCTGGGATGGCGATACGCAAGCCGTCATCGGGACCACGCCCGACCAGGTCGGGATCGTGCGGCAGTGGATGGCACGCGTGCACCCCGACGACCGCGCGCGCCTGAAGGGGCTGCGCGAGCAGCTTCTCAGCGGCGAGGTGTCGCACGTGGCCATCGAGTACCGCTTCCGCCGCGACGACGGCGAGTACACCACGCTGGGCGTCAACGCCTACCGCATCGGCGACGTGGCGGCGCCCGAGGGGCGCCGCGTGATCGGCTTCGTGAAGGACGTTTCCGAGAAGGTGCGCGCGGAGGAGGCCAACCGCCGCCTCGAGGCGCAGCTGAAGCAAGCCGAAAAAATGCAGGCGGTCGGCCACCTCGCCGGCGGCATCGCGCACGACTTCAACAACATCCTCGGCGCCATCCTGGGATATGGCGAGCTCGCGCAGGCGAAGGCCGGCGATGGCGACATGAAGCGCTACATCGACACCATCATGAACGCGGGCAACCGCGCGAAGTCGCTGGTGACGCAGATCCTTTCGTATAGCCGCGCCGAAGGTTCCTCGAAGATCCCGGTGATCGTGGCGCCGGTGGTGGAGGAGTGCTGCGACCTGGTGCGCGGCTCGACGCCGCAGTCGATCGAGGTGCGCTACCACGGCGAGGCCGACAACGCGGCGGTGATGGGCGATCCCACGCGCCTTCACCAGCTCTTCATGAACCTCTGCAGCAATGCGGTGCAGGCAATGGGCGAGGAGGGCGTGCTCGAGGTGCGCGTCGACGCCGAAAGCATCGAGGCGCCGCGCAAGGTCCGCACCGGCGAGATTCCGAGCGGCGAGTACGTGCGCGTGAGCGTGAAGGATTCGGGGCACGGCATCGCTCCCGAAGTGATCGACCGCATCTTCGAGCCCTTCTTCACCACCAAGCCCGCGGGGCGCGGCACGGGTCTCGGGCTGGCGCTGGTGCACTCGGTCATCACCGAGCACCAGGGCTTCATCGAGGTGGCGAGCGAGCTCGCGCGCGGCACGACGTTCACGGTATGGATGCCGCAGACCCACGGCGCGCCGGGCGCGATCGAGGACGTGAAGGCCCCGCCGACGCAGGGCCGCGGCCAGGTGGTGCTCGCAGTCGACGACGAGCCCGAGGTGCTGGCGGCACTCGAAGAGATGCTGGCGACTCTGGGCTACGAGCCGGTGGGCTTCCGCGACAGCCGCGAGGCGTTGGACGCCGCGCGCGCGGAGCCGCGGCGCTTCGAGGCGGTGGTGAGCGACGAAGTCATGCCGGGCCTCACCGGCACGCAGCTCGCGATCGAGCTGCGCAAGCTCAACCCCGGAATCCCGATCCTCATCGCGAGCGGTTATGGCGGGTCCGGATTCGAGACGCGCGCGCTCTCGGCGGGCGTCAACCGCGTGCTGAAGAAGCCGTATCGCATGAGCGAGATCGCCGACGTGCTCTCGGCATTCTTCGCGGCGAAGGGCAAGCCATAGCGCGTTTCACCTGCAACCACGCGGTAACCGCCGGGTAATCGCGCGCGCACACAGTGGCTTCGTAGCCGGCTCGACCGGCCCCCCGCCGGGAGCACCGTGGTCCACTCGAATTGTCACGCCGCCGAAGAGCTCGTCAGGGCCGGGGGCGGCGCATCGCTCCCCTGGCGCGACGTCATCCTGGCTTCCCATTTCCAGCCGATCTTCGCGATCCATCGCGAGGCGTGCATCGGCTACGAGGCGCTGGTGCGCGCGACCGACTCCCAGGGACGCGCGGTCCCTCCGCATCCGCTGTTCGATGCCGCGTTCCGCGACGGCCACGGCGTCGAGCTGGATTGGGTATGCCGCGCGCTGCACCTGCGCAATTTCGCGCGCATGGATCCGGGCGACCGCAAGCTCTTCGTCAATATCCACTCGCAGGCGGCGATGCAGGACTTCGCGGCCGCGGGCGAGTTCGCCGACCTGGTGCGCTTCTATGGACTCTCGCCCAAGCGCGTGTGCGTGGAGATCCTCGAGGACAGCTGCGGCGACGAATCCATGCTGAGGAAGACGGTCGCGGCCTATCGCCGCGCCGGCGCCGCCATCGCCATGGACGACTTCGGCACCGGGCGCTCCAATTTCGACCGCATCGTGGCGCTCCGCCCCGACGTGGTGAAGCTCGACCGCTCCATCCTCATCGATGCCGTGGGCGACCAGAAGTCGCGCCGAATGCTGCCCGGCATCATCGAGCTGCTGCACGAGGCAGGTGCGGAAGTCGCGATGGAGGGAATCGAATCGGCCAACGAGGCGATGATCGCCATCGACTCCGGCGCCGACCAGCTGCAGGGGAATTACTTCGCCCCTCCGGCCGCGCAGTTGCCCGACGAGAACTACGGCGCCAGCGTCATCACGCGCCTCATGCGCATGAGGGTGGGGCGGTTCGCCGCCGCCGGGGACTAGCCCGAACCATCGCGCTGTCAGGGTTGTCTATCGGGGGAGCCCCATTACCCCAAGGAGAACCCGATGAACGCACTCCCCCATCAACAGGGACAGGCCCAGCAGCTCACCGACGTGCAGACGCTGCGCGAGCAGGCCCGCCGCCATATCGAGGAGGGCGCGGTCACCGAAAACTACGGGGCGAATCGCGAGAAAGTGCTGCAACTGCTGAACGAGGCGCTCGCGACCGAGCTGGTGTGCGTGCTGCGGTACCGCCACGACTACTTCATGGCGCGCGGCATCTCGGCCAGGGCTGCGGCTGACGAGTTCATGGAGCACGCGACCGACGAGCTTGCCCACGCGGACCAGCTCGCGGAGCGCATCGTGCAATTGGGCGGGGAGCCGCAGTTCGATCCGAACACGCTCACTCAGCGCAGCCACGCGGAATATCGCATTGGCCGCACGGTGCAGGAGGCGATCAAGGAGAACCTGGTGGCGGAGCGGATCGCGATCGACAGCTACCGCGAGATGATCCAGTACGTCGGCGACAGCGATCCCACCACCCGGCGCATGCTGGAAGAAATCCTCGCGACCGAAGAGGAACACGCCGACGACCTGGCAGACCTGCTGCCCAGTACGTCGGCGGCCAATTCGTAGGGAATTGCGGCGGCTAGCGGCTCGCGGAGCGGCGGTTCGCTGCGGGCGCGTGCCGCGGAGCCGGGAAGCTCGATTCCGCGATGCGGCGGGATTCGGCGAGCGAGGCCTCGAACTGGCCGAGCAGCTGCTCGCGGCGTCCGGCGATGCGCAGCCACGGATCCCCGGTGACCCTGCCCCAGCTCTCCTGGGCCCAACCCTTCATGGCGCGCCAACGGCCTTGCATCTGGTCGCTATTCATTTTTTTGATCTCCTGGGGTTACATCCAGCGGCCGCGCTCGCGGGCTGAAACTTTCTGCACGCGCGCGGTCAGAACAGCACGGTGGATGGCCATGCATTCGCCGGAATTGGCGCGGCTGCCGCCGGTGCACACCACGTCCTTGGCGAGCGGAGCGGATTCCTCGATGACGAGGACGCTGACGGTGCCGAGGTTCGCTTCCTGTTCCGCGGGATCTTCGGCGGACAGTCCGGTGGGCAGCCAACAGGCGAGGCCTATTGCGAGGAGCTTCTTCATGGCCATCTCCCTTTAGTCGTTCAACCATGATGGAGAGGGCCAAAAGGCCAGTGAGTCGGACGGCTGAGTAAGCAGGGAAGGAATCGTCTGATA
>DATLEL010000134.1:0-8353 GCA_035525255.1 Usitatibacter sp. | reverse complement strand
GCCGATCGCGGCGAGGGCCACGCGAGTCGAAGTCGTCCGCAGCCCCCCGTCGCGGCCGCCGCGCACCATCTGGAAGAGCTGGGCGGCGAATTCCACCTCGCGGATGCCGCCCGCTCCTACCTTGATGTCGTTGGTCTTGCGTCGCTGCACCGCGGCATCCGAGATCTGCCCGTGCATCTCGCGCAGCGCGTCGAGCATGCCGTAGTCGAGATAGCGCCGGTAGACGAAAGGCTCGACCCGCTCGCGCACACCCTCGGCAGGCCCGGCGACCACGCGCGACTTGAGCCATGCATAGCGCTCCCACGCGCGCGCATGGGCGATGAAGTAATCCTCCAGCGCCGAAAGCGACGTGACCAGCGGCCCGCTGTCGCCGAAGGGCCGCAGGCGCATGTCGACGCGGAACGCTTGCCCCTCGGCGGTGATCTCGGAGAGGAGCGCGATCAGCGCGCGGCCCACGGCGGCGAAGAATTCCGGGTGGGTGACGACGCGCGGTCCGGTGGTCTCACCGTCCTCGCCGTAGAGGAACACCAGGTCCACGTCGGAGGAGACATTGAGCTCGCAACCGCCTAGCTTTCCCAGCGCCGCCACGACCAGCGCGGCTCCGTCGCGCGGCTCGCCGTGCAGGGCCGCGGTCCGCAGCTGCGCCTCGCGCGCCGCCGCGACGATGCTCTCCTCGGCGAGCGCGGTCATGGTCTCGAACACTTCGGCGAGCGGCGCCAGGCCGTTCAGGTCGCGGTGGGCGAGCGTGACCATCACGCGCTCGCGTAGTGCCCGCAGCCGCGGGCCGAGGTCCTCGCCGGGGCCGAGGGCCGCGCGCATCTCCTCGCGCGTGTAGCCGCGCACCGCGCGCTGCTCGAGCTCGGCCACCAGCCGCGGTCGCGCCGTGGTGGCGCGCCGCACGAACTGCGAAAGCCGCAAGGTGCGGTCGAGCGCCGAGCGGAATTCGCTCGCGGAAAGGTCCGTCATTGACGCTACAATATCGTAGAAATCCACGAGGACAGCCGCATCAAGGCACTGCCGCGAACCCTGTTTCGCCTCGCCGCGGGCGCCGCGGCGTTCGTCCTCCTCGCGTTCGCGCTGCTGGTCCTGTGGTTGCGTTACGACGCGCTTCCCAACGCCGACCGGTATCGCGCGACCATCGTCTCCTCCATCGAGCGCGCCTCGGGCATGTCGGTGGCTGTGCGCGCGATCCGGGGCGGCTGGGGCGGGCTGCGCCCGGTGCTGTCGCTGGAGGGGCTGCGCGTCTCCGACCGGCGTGGGCAGGCCGCATTCCAGCTGCAGCGCGCCGAGGTAACGCTCTCGTGGTGGGCGCTCGCGACCGGGCAGGTCCGCTTCCATGACCTGGATCTCTACCGCCCGCAGCTCGAGCTGCGGCGCGGCGCCGACGGCCTGATCTACCTCGCCGACAAGCCGCTCAACGATTCCACCCGTCCCGACGACGGCGCGTTCACCGAGTGGCTGCTGGCGCAACCGCGTCTCGGCATCCACGACGCGACCCTCACCTGGCGCGACGATTTCCTCGGGGCGCCGGAAGTCACGCTCACCTCGGTGGAGATCGCGGTGCAGAAGCGCCTCGGACATCACCGCGTGGCGCTCACCGCGGCTCCGCCGCGCGAGCTCGCGGCGCGCATCGACCTGCGCGCCGAGCTGCAGTTCACGCGCGAGGGCACGCGCTGGGTCGCCCGCGGCGATGCCTACGGCGAGAGCCTCAATGCCGACCTGGCGCGCCTGAGGAGCCACCTGCCTGTCCCCGAGACCCTGCGCAGCGGCGTGGGCAGCCTCCGGGTGTGGGCGCGCTTCTCGCCGCAGCAGGTCGACGAGATCGTGGCCGACCTCAACGTTCGCAATGCCCAGGCGAAGCTCGCAGCCGACCTGCTGCCGCTGGACCTGGCGTCCCTCTCGGGCCGCGCTACGTACACCGCGCACGGCCAGGGCTTCGTGTTCGCGACCGAGGGCCTGCGCTTCCGCCTCGCGAGCGGGCTCGAGGCCACGCCGGGTCGCTTCTCCCTCACGCGCGAGGCGCCGGCCGGCAAGACAGCACGCCTCGAGGTGCGCGCCGACGGCATCGACCTCAAGATCGCCGCGGCGCTGATCGACTACTTCCCGGTGCCGCGCGACGTGAAGGGCCAGGTGCTGCGTTTCGCCCCGCGTGGCCGCATCGCCGACGCCATGCTCGCGTGGTCCGACGATGGCGCGCGCACCTATGCGGTGAAGGGCCGCTTCGAGGATTTGTCCATCAACCCGGTGGAGGCGCTGCCGGGTATCGAGGGTTTCGATGGCTCCATCGAGGGCACCGAGGCGGGCGGCACGCTCACGCTCGCCACGCGCCGCGCGAGCGTCGAGCTCTTCCGCATCTTCCGCGCGCCCATCGTGCTCGACCAACTGGAGGCGCGCGCCCGCTGGAAGCCGGTCGGCACGGCGCTCGAGGTGACCATCGAGGATGCGCACTTCGCCAACGCGGACGCCGAGGGGCGCTTCGCCGGCACGTGGCGCTCGCTCCCGGACTCAAAGCCGCGATCGCCGGGATTCATCGACCTGAAGGGCAGCCTCTCGCGCGCTCACGTGACGCGCCTGGCGCAGTACGTGCCCGATCGCCTCGAGCGCACGCGGGACTGGCTCGAGCGCGCCGCGCAGTCGGGCGAAAGCACCCACGTGGAATTCGCGGTGAAGGGCGATCTCTACGAATTCCCGTTCGCCAACGACTCCGCCGGCAAGTTCATGGTCGAGGGCGACCTGCGCAACGCGCGGCTGCGTTACCACCCCGACTGGCCGCTGGTGGACGCGATCGACGGTACCTTCCGCTTCGAGAATCGCCGCATGGAGATCCGTGCGTCCAGCGCGACCATCTTCGCGAGCCGCCTCAAGGCGGCTTCGGCGGTGATCGAGGATTTCGGCGCCAAGCCGCCGGTGCTCACCTTCCAGGCCGACATCGATACCAGCGGCAACGACAGCGTGCGCTTCCTGCGCGAATCGCCGCTGGTGAACGGCCCCGGCGCTTTCACGCGCGCCATCGCGATCGAGGGTCCCGCGCGGCTGAAGCTGCGCCTCGACTATCCCCTCTGGGGCACGGACCCGGTGCGGGTCGCGGGCGACTACAACTTCACCGGCGCCACGGCGACCGCCGCGAAGACATTGGTCCTGCGCGACGTGAAGGGCCGCCTCTCCTTCACGGAGCGCGGCGTGCGCGCGCCCGAGCTCACCGGCACGCTCTTCGGACAGCCCGCGACGCTTGCCATGGCGACGCAGCCCGACGGCCTGCTGCTCACCACGCTCGATGGACGCATCGATGCGGCGGCACTCGCCGCCTACGTGCCGGAGCCCGTGGTGGCTCGCCTGAGCGGCGCGACCGACTGGAAGGCCCGCGTGCTCTCCGGCAAGGGAGGCACCGACCTTACCGTCACCAGCGATCTCAAGGGGCTCGCCTCGACCCTGCCCGAGCCGCTCGCCAAGGCCGCGCCGGATGCGCGCTCGGTGGCGCTCCAGGTCAACAAGCTGGGCACCGACCAGGAGGCCAGCGCCGTGGCGCTCGCGGGCGGCACGTACGGACGCTTCAATCGCGCCACGCCCGGATCCGAGCGCTGGCAGGCGGCAGTGCGATTCGGTTCTCCCGTGCGAGCCGAGCCCCTGCGCGATGGCCTGTGGCTCTACGGCGAGCTCGCCTCGCTCGACGTCGACGCCTGGCAGGCGGTGTTCGCGCGTCCCGCTGCCGCGGCGGCAAATGCCGCGCGCGACGCCGAATCGCGCGGTGCGGCGATGGAGCTGCGCGGCGTGGATCTCAAGCTCGGGCGCGCGCGTTTCCTCGGCCGCGACTTCCGCGATCTCGGCGCGCGGCTCGCGCGCAGCGACGCGCGTTGGAGCGGCTCACTCGACAGCCCACTGGTGGCGGGAGACGTTACCTGGGATCCGGCCGGCAGCGGCCGCGTTCACGCGCGGCTCGCGCGCCTGGCGATTCCCGAGCCCGCGCCCGGCAACGCCGCGCCACGCGAAGAAGCTTCCAACCTTCCGGCGATCGACCTGGTCGCCGAGCGTTTCGATTTCCGCGGCCGCAACCTCGGGCGGCTCGAGCTGCAGGCACAGCCCGCGGGAGAGGAATGGCGCATCGACCACCTGAACCTCGACGCGGGCCACTCGACGCTGCGCTCGACCGGGGTGTGGCGGCGAACCGCGGTAGGCTCCATCACCACGCTCACCGGCCACCTCGAGGTGAAGAGCGCCAATGGGCTGCTCGCCACCTTCGGTTACGGGGACTACATGAAGCGCGGCAGCGGCCGGATCGACGCCAGCATCGCGTGGCCGGGGCTGCCCTCCGAGTTCGCGCTCGCTGCGCTGTCCGGCACGTTGAAGCTCGAGGCGAAGGGCGGGCAGTTCGCCAAGATCGAGCCCGGGGCGGGCAAGCTGCTGGGGCTCCTCTCGCTGCAGTCGCTGCAGCGGCGTGCATTGCTGGACTTCCGCGACGTCTTCAGCGAGGGCTTCGCCTTCGAGCGCATGAGTGGCGACGTGAAGCTGGCGCGCGGCGTGCTGCTCACCGACAGCTTCGAGATCAGCGGCCCCGCGGCTTTCGTGAGCCTCTCGGGCGAGGTGTCGCTGCCGCAGGAGACACAGACGCTCACCATGCGGGTGGTGCCGGAGGTGGGAGAGAGCATGGCGCTCGCGGCGACGGTGTTGGGAACGCCGGTGCTGGGGCTCTCGACGCTGCTGGTGTCGAAGCTGCTCAAGAACCCTTTCGGCAAGGCGGTCGCCTACGAGTACCAGGTGACGGGGTCATGGGATAATCCGGTGGTCACGCGCACGTCCGGCGCGGGACCCTCCAAGGCTGCATCCGCCGTGCCGGCATCGGCCGTATCTCCCGAATGATCATCACCCGCAACTCCACCACGCCCGCGGCGCTGCGCGAGACGCTGTCGAACACGCAGTCGATGTTCCGCGTGGCCGCGATCCAGATGGCGTCCGGCCCGAACGTCGCCGCGAACCTGCAGGAGGCGCAGCGCCTGATCGAGCTCGCCGCGGCGACCGGCGCGCGCATCGTGGCCCTGCCCGAGTACTTCGCCATCATGGGGATGAAGGACACCGACAAGGTGGCGGCCCGCGAGCGCGACGGCCGCGGGCCGATCCAGGATTTCCTCGCCGCCGAGGCGCGGCGCCACCGCATCTGGATCGTGGGCGGCTCGGTGCCGCTCGAGTCCTCCATCCCCGACAAGGTGCGCAACTCCTGCCTGGTCTACAACCAGGAGGGCGAGCGCGTAGCGCGCTACGACAAGATCCACCTCTTCGGCTTCGAGATGGGCGCCGAGCGCTACGCCGAGGAGCGCACCATCGAGCCCGGCAACCGCGTGTGCGTGGTGGATTCCCCCTATGGAAAGCTGGGGATTTCGGTGTGCTACGACCTGCGTTTTCCGGAACTCTACCGGGCGATGGGCGAGGTGGACCTGATCCTGGTGCCATCGGCCTTCACCGAGACCACCGGCAAGGCCCACTGGGACACGCTGATCCGCGCCCGGGCGATCGAGAACCTCGCCTACGTGATCGCCCCCGCCCAGGGCGGTTACCACGTGAACGGGCGCGAAACCCACGGTCATACGATGATCGTGGATCCGTGGGGGGTGGTGCTGGACCGGCTGCCGCGGGGTTCGGGGGTTGTGGTGGCGGGGGTGAACCCCACCTATCAGGCTAAGATCCGGCGCAGCCTGCCGGCGCTTACGCACAAGACAGCAATTATGTCCGCAGATAAACGTAGTTGAACGAAGATAAGGCAATTTCGTGACAAAGTTAGGCCCCACCACCCTCGATATCGCCCAGGCAACCCTGTTGGCGCCTGCCGGCCTGGACGAGATCGCCACCCAGCAGGTCTTCGGGACCATCCTGGCGCACAAGGCCGACGATGCCGACCTCTACTTCCAGTACAACCGCTCCGAGGGGTGGACGCTGGAGGAGGGGGAGGTCAAGTCCGGCAGCTTCTCCATCGACCAGGGCGTGGGCGTGCGGGTGGTCTCGGGCGAGAAGACCGCGTTCGCCTATGCCGACGACATCAACGTCGAGGCGCTGGACTCCGCCGCCCGCGTGACCCGTGCCATCGCGGCCGATGGCGGCAATGCCAGCGTGGCGAGCCCCATCGTGCGCCCGGGACGTTCGCTCTACGCGCCCATCGACCCGGTGGCCGAGTTCGACGACGGCCGCAAGGTGCGCATCCTCGAAACGCTGGAGCGCTTCGCCCGCAACATCGATCCGCGCGTGAAGCAGGTCATCGGCCGCCTCTCCGGTGAATACGACGTGGTGCTGGTGGCGCGCGCGGATGGCGGGACCGCCGCCGACGTGCGTCCGCTGGTGCATCTCGCGATCACCGTGATCGCCGAGCAGGATGGGCGCCGCGAGCAAGGGCACCAGGGCGCCGGCGGGCGCTTCGGCTACGCGTTCTTCACCGACGAAGTGCTCGAGGGGCTCGCACGCGATGCAGTGCGCCAGGCGCTCGTGAACCTCGAGTCGCGCCCCGCCCCCGCGGGCGTGATGAGCGTCGTGCTCGGCCCGGGCTGGCCCGGCGTGCTGCTGCACGAGGCCATCGGCCACGGCCTGGAGGGAGACTTCAATCGCAAGGGCACTTCGGCCTTCAGTGGCCGCATTGGCGAGCGCGTGGCCGCACCCGGCGTGACCGTGATCGACGACGGCACCATGCCCGATCGCCGCGGCTCGCTTTCCGTCGACGACGAGGGCAACCCCACGTCGCGCACGGTGTTGATCGAGGACGGCATCCTGCGCGGCTACCTGCAGGACCGCCTCAACGCGCGTCTCATGGGCGTGGCGCCCACCGGCAACGGGCGGCGCGAGTCGTACGCCGCCATGCCGATGCCGCGCATGACCAACACCTTCATGCTGGGTGGGCGCGAGGACCCGCAGGAGATCATCGCTTCAGTCGACCGCGGCCTCTATGCGGTCAACTTCGGCGGCGGCGAGGTGGACATCACCAGCGGCAAGTTCGTGTTCTCGGCGTCCGAGGCCTACTGGGTGGAGAACGGCAAGATCCAGTATCCGGTGAAGGGCGCGACCCTCATCGGCAACGGGCCCGACGCGCTCACGAAGGTGTCGATGATCGGCAACGACATGTGCCTCGATCCCGGCATCGGCATGTGCGGCAAGGAGGGCCAGAGCATTCCGGTGGGCGTCGGCCAGCCCACCATCCGCATCGAGGGACTCACCGTGGGAGGAACGGCTTGATGAAGCGGCGTGATTTCGTGACGATGCTGGCGGGAGTTTTCGCCGCGCACCAGGGCGCGCAGGCCGCGGACAAGGGGCCCGCGCGCGCCGATCGCGTGACGCTTTCCGATGCCGAGTGGAAGAAGCGCCTCTCGGAGGAGCAGTACCGGGTGTTGCGCCACGAGGGCACCGAGCGCCCGGGCTCGAGCCCGCTCAACGCCGAGAAGCGCAAGGGCACGTTCGCGTGCGCCGGCTGCGACCTGCCGCTCTTCACGTCGGAGACCAAGTACGAGAGCGGCACCGGCTGGCCGAGCTTCTACGATTTCATCCCCGGAAGCCTCGGCACCAAGAAGGACTACGCGATGATCCTGCCGCGCATCGAATACCACTGCGCGCGCTGCGACGGCCACCAGGGGCACGTGTTCGACGACGGGCCGAAGCCCACGGGCAAGCGCTACTGCAACAACGGCGTGGCGCTGAAGTTCATCGCTTCGTAGGCGTCGACATCGGCTTCGGCTTCGCCGTGGCCTCGGGCGGATCCTCGAGGCGCCCTTCTACCTTCGCATTCGCCGCGCGCGCGGTCCACATCCAGCAGTACTCGTCGGCGTCCTTGGCGGTGAAGCTGCCGCCGTCGCCGCGCATGGCGGGGCGCTTGACCGGGTAGATCACGTCGTTGCCCTTGTGGTGGTGGATGTTGAAATCCACCGCGGCATCGGACTTCCAGTGATAGCGGCGCGTCTCGCCCTTCTGCATGCGCGTGCACACCTCGTGGTCCTTGGTGGGTGCGAGCGTCACGGTGAACGGGTGCCAGGAACCCTTCATGGCGGCTTGCGGCGGATCGGCAGCCAAACCGAGGGAAGGGGCGAGGAACAGGAGGGCGGCGAGGGCGTTTTTCATTTGTGCTTATGCTAGCATTTAGCAGATGAATCAACGAAGACCGCCAGCCGAGACTGGCGGTTTTTTTTTAGGAAATCCATGACGCACCACCGTACCGACGACGTCCGCATCGAGCAGGGGGATGAGCTGCTGGCCCCCATGCAGGTGATGCGCGAGCTCGCGGCGACCGATCGCTCGGAGGAGACCACCTTCGCGGGCCGGCAGGCGGTGCACGACATCCTGCGCGGCGCGGACGATCGGCTCCTGGTGGTGGTGGGGCCGTGCTCGATCC
>DATLEL010000111.1:0-2671 GCA_035525255.1 Usitatibacter sp. | reverse complement strand
AAAGAACAGAATAAGTACCAATGACCGGCCGTTTCCGGCCCCCCCGAGGAGAAGGACGATGCGGAAGCAATCCCTGTGGTTGGCAGTGCTGGCGCTGGCAGGCGCGGCGGCGACATTTTCCACCCCGGCTTCGGCCGATCCCATCGGCGGCGCGCTGATCGGCGGCGGCATCGGCGCGGCGGTCGCCGGCCCACCGGGCGCCGCGGTGGGCGCGATCATCGGCTCGATCGTGGGCTCGGAGCCGTATTACCGGCGCCACGGCCGCGGCTATGACCGCGGTTATGACCGCGGCTACTACGCCCCGCCCGCTCCCGCTTACTACTCGCCGCCGCGCGTGGCGTATATCGACCGCAGCTACTACGAGCCGCGCTATCGCGAGGCTCCGCGCTATGCGCCCGCCCGCAGCTACGAGCGCCGCTACGAGGATCGCCGTTACGACGATCGCCGCTACGACGACCGCCGCTACGACGATCGCAACTACCAGCGCGACGAGTACGACCGCCGTTATCGCTGAGGCTTTTCCGCCCCTGCAAAAGCCCCGCACCGGCGGGGCTTTTTAATTTCTGCTTCCCAACGTCTGACATTGACACGGGGGTGGGGGCGACAGACGCGCGCGCCGGAGCGGGCGAAAGTGGGAGACCCTCGCCCTCGGTCAGCCCGCCCATGAAAATCACCGCCAACCACCTCCAGCGCTACAAGCAGATCGCGGGGCTCATGTGGAAGTACGGCCGCTCGGACCTGGTGAAGCAGATGGAGATCGACGACACGCTCGATCCCGAAGCCCGGACCGTTCCGGTCGACGGGGACGAGGCGAAGCTGCCGGCGCAGCTGGCAGATGACCTGGAGGCGATGGGCCCCACCTACGTGAAGCTGGGCCAAGTCCTCGCAAGCCGCCCCGATCTCCTGCCGCAGGCGTACATCGAGGCACTCTCGCGCCTGCAGGACAAGGTGAAGCCCTTCGCCTACGAAGAGGTCGAGAAGATTGTCGAGGCGGAGCTCAACGTGCGCGTCTCCAAGGCCTATGCGCGCTTCGATCCCACGCCGATCGCCGCGGCCTCGCTGGGACAAGTGCATGCGGCGGCGTTGCGCGACGGCCGCGAGGTGGTGGTTAAAGTGCAGCGCCCGGATATCGCCAAGCAGATCGCCGACGACTTCGAGGTGCTGGCGCAGATCGCCGAATTCATGCAGGCGCACACCGACCTCGGCAAGCGCCACCGCTTCAGCGAGATGCTGGAGGAGGTGCGTCTCACCATCCAGGAAGAGCTCAATTACGAGCGCGAGGCGCAGAACCTCACCACCATGGGCGAGAACCTCGCGGAGTTCGAGCTGATCACCATCCCGCAGCCCGTGCCGGACTACTGCAGCCGCCGCGTGCTCACCATGGATTACGTCCGCGGCAGCAAGATCACCAAGCTGGGGCCGGTGGCGCGACTCGAGATGGACGGCAGCGCGCTCGCCGAGGAGCTTTTCCGCGCGTACCTGAAGCAGGTGCTGGTGGACGGGCTTTTCCACGCGGATCCGCATCCCGGCAACGTCTTCCTCACCGACGACAACCGCCTCGCCCTCCTCGACCTCGGCATGGTGGGGCGGACCACGCCCGACATGCAGGAGAACCTGCTGCGCCTCCTCATCGCCATCAGCGAGGGCAAGGCCGAGCAGGCGGGCGACGTCATCATCAAGATCAGCGAGTGCAGCCCGGACCTCGAGACGGTCGCGTTCAAGCGCCGCATCGGCCAGATGATCGCGCGGCAGCAGGGCGCTTCGCTCGCGCAGATCAACGTCGGGCGCACGCTGCTGGAAGTGGCGGGCATCGCCGGAGACATGGGCATTTTCGTGCCGAGCCAGCTCACCATGCTCGGCAAGACGCTCCTGCAGCTGGATGAGGTCGGCAAGACCCTGGATCCGGATTTCGATCCGAACGCCGCCATCCGCCGCAACGTGGCGGAGCTCATGTCCCAGCGCATGCAGAAGAACGCGACCCAGGGCAGCTTCCTCGCCTCGCTCATGGAGATGAAGGAGTTCGTCGCCGGCCTGCCGTCGCGCCTGAACAAGATCATGGACGCGGTCGGCAATCGCGAGCTGGAGGTCAAGATTCGCGCGATGGACACGCCGCAGGTGATGGAAGGGCTGCAGAAGATCGCCAACCGCATCACTTCGGGCCTGATCCTGGCGGCGCTCATCATCGGCGCCGCGCTGCTGATGCGCGTCGAGACCGACTTCCGCATGTTCGGCTACCCCGGCCTCGCGATCCTGCTGTTCCTGTGCGCGGCCGCCGGCGGCGTCTGGCTGCTGGTCAACATCTTCGTCCAGGACCAGAAGACAACCAAACCCGCGCTGCCGCGATAAAAAAACTGGTGTCAGACACCAACTGGTGTCTGACACCCGTTTTCAGCGCCAGTCCACCGCGCCGAAGCGGTCGTGGCCCAGCAGGGTGTAGAAGAGGCCGATGGTTTCCCGGCTCTGGGTGGCCTTGCCGATGTCGGGATAGGTCGCGTCGCGGCGGTTGCCAAGGTACTTGATCGAGACGGCGTGGCGCTTGTGGACGACGAACGTGAGCGACGCATCGATGCGCGCGATGTTCTCGTGGCCGCCACGCGCGGCGGCTCCCAGGCGGCTCACGTAGTACTCGCGCGCGGTGACGTCGATGGCGGTGTGCTCGCCAAAGATCGTG
>DATLEL010000036.1:0-4546 GCA_035525255.1 Usitatibacter sp. | reverse complement strand
AGGCCCAGCGCATGGCGCTGCGCTTCGCTCATCTCGGGGAAGCACAGCGCGAGGTTGGTGCGCGTCACGCGTCCGCGGCCGAAACGATAGAGGAGGGCACCCATTCCCGAGCCGAGCGCCCCGATCCAGGACAAGGGCAGGAAATGCACCACCCAGAGGACGAAGACGCCGAGCCACGAGCCGAGCGAGCGCAGCGCGTTCACGTCGCGCGGCTTGGAGACGGGGGCGGCGGCGCGCCGGCCGGGCGCTTGTAGCGGTTGTAGCCCCACAGGTATTGCGACGGCGCTTCGCGCACGAGCTTCTCCACTTCCGCGTTGACGCGCCTCGCCGCCTCCCGGCGGTCCTCGGGCAGGGGCTCGGCGAGCGGCGCGAAGTGCATCGTATAGCCCTCCCCGCGCGGCAGCCGCCGCGCGTAGCAGAACACGATCGCCGCGCCCGAAGCCTCCTGCAGCCGCCCGAGCAGCGTCATCGTGTACGCGGGACGGCCGAAGAAATCCACCCACTCGCCTTCGCCGAGGCCCGGCACCTGGTCGGGCAGCAGCACGCTGCAACCGCCGCGGCGCAGGTGCTTCAGCACCATCCGCACGCCTGCCATGTTCGCGGGTGCCACGTTGGTGCCGTCGGGCGCGGCGCCGCTGTTGCGCCCCTCGCGCAGCAGCTGGTCGATCCAGAAGATCTTGTGGGGCCGGTACATGGCGAGGATCGGCAGGTGCTTCCAGAGGTAGCGTCCCGCGACGTCGTAGCTGCCGAGATGCGGTGTCACGAAGATGATCGGCCGGTTCTCGCTGCGCAGCCGCTCGATCGCCTCCCAGCCCACGCGGGAGCGCACGCGGGCCACCGCATGGTCCGACCGGAACAGGGCCCAGGCCAGCTCCGAAGCCCCCTTGCCGATTTCTGCCGCGTTCTCGCGTGCGAGGCGTCCAAGGTCCTGGCCCGCCGCAGGGATGCCGCTCGCGCCGAGGTTTTCGAGGAGGCGGGACCGGTACCGGGGCGACAGGGCATACGCCATGCGCCCCGCGAAGGCACCCAGGGCGTGGTTCGCGCCGAGCGGCAGCAGGGCCAGGAGTCTGAAGAGTATTCGCACGGGCGGGCCGGATTTGCGCGCGGTGTTTGGTAAAATAGCGCGCTGATTACCTGAGGGGTGCCCTGCAATGAAGAGCGAGTTTCTGTTCACGTCCGAGTCGGTTTCCGAAGGCCATCCGGACAAGGTCTCGGACCAGATTTCCGACGCGGTCCTGGACGCCATTCTAGCGCAGGACCCCAAGTCCCGAGTCGCGGCGGAGACGCTCTGCAACACCGGCCTGGTGGTGATGGCGGGCGAGATCACGACCCACGCGCAGGTCGACTACATCCAGGTCGCGCGCGAGACCATCAAGCGCATCGGCTACGACAACACCGACTACGGCATCGACTACAAGGGCTGCGCGGTCATGGTCTGCTACGACAAGCAGAGCCCCGACATCGCGCAGGGCGTGGACCACGCGCAGGACGACCCGTTGAACCAGGGCGCCGGCGACCAGGGCCTCATGTTCGGCTACGCGTGCGACGAGACGCCGGTGCTGATGCCCGCCCCGATCTACTACTCGCATCGCCTCGTGGAGCGCCAGGCGATGCTGCGCAAGGACGGCCGCATGCCGTTCCTGCGGCCCGACGCCAAGAGCCAGGTGACGATGAAGTACGTCGACGGCAAGCCCGCGGAGATCGACACCGTGGTGCTGTCGTCGCAGCATTCGCCCGAGATGTCCGACGGCCAGCACATGAAGAAGGAATTCATCGACGCGGTGATCGAGCAGATCATCAAGCCGGTGCTGCCGAAGGAGCTGCTGAAGAACACCAAGTACCTGGTGAACCCGACCGGGCGCTTCGTGGTCGGCGGCCCGCAGGGCGACTGCGGCCTGACGGGACGCAAGATCATCGTCGACACCTACGGCGGCGCGTGCCCGCACGGCGGGGGCGCCTTCTCCGGCAAGGATCCCTCGAAGGTGGACCGTTCGGCCGCGTATGCCGCTCGCTACGTCGCCAAGAACGTGGTGGCGGCGGGCCTCGCCCGCCAGTGCCAGATCCAGGTGAGCTACGCCATCGGCGTAGCGAAGCCGATCAACGTGACGGTGTACACCGAAGGCACGGGCGTCATTCCCGACGAGAAGATCGCCCAGCTGATCCAGCAGCACTTCGACCTGCGCCCGAAAGGCATCGTCAAGATGCTCGACCTCCTGCGACCGATCTACGCCAAGACCGCGGCGTACGGGCACTTCGGGCGCGAGGAGCCCGAGTTCACCTGGGAGACGACCGACAAAGTGGCGCTGCTGCGCGACGCGGCGGGCCTCAAGGGCGAGCACAAGCGGGTTGTCATTCCCGCGTAGGCGGGAATCCAGCTCAGGAAAAGTTCTTCTCCAAGACAGCGGCCACCCCCGGGGTGGCCGCTGTCCTTTCCGCGATCGCAACCAGCCTGGGCGTATTCGCCACGAACCACTTCCGCCCCGGGCGCCAGTTCGTCATCACCGCGATGTAGAGGTCGATCACGCTGAAGCGCCCGCCGAGGAACCAGGGAGCGCCCGCCGCTTCCTCGACCTGCGCCCACAGCACCTTGCGGTGCCTGTCGGTGCTCTCGCGCAGCTGCTTCGCGCCGTCGGTGTCCTCGACCCACTTGGCGGGCTCGTCACCGTACGTCCACGTGGGATACAGCGCGGACACGATGAACGTCGACCAGCGCAGGTAGGCCGCCCGCTGCGGATCGCCGGCGTGCACCACGAGCTGCGCCGCCGGTGCCATGTCATCGACGAGCTGGACCATCGCGAGGCTCTCGGTCATGACGTTCCCATCCGGCAACACCAGCGACGGGACCTGTCCCAGCGGATTGACGGCGAGCAGGCGCTCGCGCGTGGGACTGCCCGCGGAGTAGTCCACTTCCTCGTATCGCAGCGGCAGGCCCGCGATCGCGAAGGCGCATTCGACGATCGCCGAGCCGCAACCCTGGCAGCCGAGCAGGCGGAAACGGGTGGGACCCTGGGGTGCGTTCATGGGACGGGGGTGCGATGGCGGGTGGGATGCGAAGGATACCTGCGTCGCGGCGTGACATAGTGGGTGGCTCCATTCCACGAAAGCATTCCTTGCCCGCACCCTCCCGCGTATTCCACCGCGAACAGCTGCTGCACCTGCTCGCCGAGGCCGCCGAGATCGAGCACAACCTGCTGTGCTCCTACCTGTACGCGGCCTTCAGCCTCAAGCACGCTCCCGGCGACGGGCTCAACGACGAAGAAGCGCGCGCGGTCGCATCGTGGCGCAAGTCGATCATGACCATCGCGCTCGAGGAGATGACCCACCTCGCGCTCATCGCCAACCTCACCCTCGCCGTGGGCGCTCGGCCGCATTTCGACCGGCCCAACCTTCCCGTCGCTCCCGGGTACCACCCCGCCGACCTGGTGGTGAAGCTGGCGCCCTTCGACCTGGACACGCTCGACCATTTCGTCTACCTCGAGCGTCCCGAGGGGGTCGAGATGAAGGACGGTGCCGGCTTCCAGCCCGAGGTTCCCTACGAGCGATCGAGCCACCCGGGCGCGCGGCTGATGCCGTTCGCCGACGACTACGCCACCGTCACCGAGTTCTACCAGCGCTTGCGCGACGCCCTCGAGTACCTCGCCCGTGAATTGGGCGAGGCGACGCTCTTCTGCGGCGATGCCCGCCTGCAGGTCGGCGCGGACCTGCTCGACATGCCGGGGCTCGCGGCCGTCACCGACCTGCGCTCGGCCGTTGCCGCCATCGACACGATCATCTTCCAGGGCGAAGGCTCCGCGGCCGCCAACGACGATTCGCACTTCGCGCGCTTCAGCGCGATCAAGGCCGAGTACCTGCGCCTCCTCGAAGCACGGCCGGGATTCCGGCCGGCGCGTCCCGTCGCGACCAACCCGGTGATGCGCCGGCCCCTTTCGCCCGATCGCGTACACGTGGATGCTGAGGCCGCTGCGGAAATGCTCGACCTCGCCAACGCGCTCTACAACCTGCTCCTGCGGCTGCTGGTGCAGGCCTTCGGCCGGCACGATCCCGACCCCGCCCCGCGCCGCGCCCTCCTGGACCACGCGCTTGCCGTCATGCGGGCGTTCGCCGTCACCGCCACGCACCTCACGACGCTTCCTGCGAGCGCATCGCGCCCCGGCGTCAATGCCGGCGCGACTTTCACGGTGCTGCGGGCGACCGAGACGCTGCTCGAGGGAAGCGGCGAGCAGGCCTTGCTTGGCGAGCGCGTCGATGAGCTCCAGCAGAGGTTGCGCCAGATGGCCGCGGGGGCGCCGAGCCTGCAGCCCGCCCTGGCGCTGCTCGACGAGGTCGCGCGCGATCCTTCGCTCCGGCGCACTCGACCCGGCCGATAGGAGCACGACCCCCGGCCGTGCATTTGGTACAATTGTGGTGTCCGAGGAGCGTTGCAACGCGGCTTCGCCGCGCCAGGCTCGGATTCCTTCCAACCGCGCTCGTTGATCCGTGACCCGCTCACGGGAGACGAGCCTGCCGGCCCCCCTCCCCGACCAGGTCGCCTTTTCGAAAAGGACCG
>DATLEL010000035.1:0-3606 GCA_035525255.1 Usitatibacter sp. | reverse complement strand
GAAGAAGGACGCCAAGGACGCGAAGCTCTACAACTTCGCCTGGACCGGCAAGGACAAGGCCGGCAAGGTGGTGAAGGGGGAGCTGCGCGCGCCCGGCGAGGCGGCCGTCACCTCGTCGCTGCGGCGCCAGGGAATCAACGTCTCCAGCGTGAAGAAGGTCTCGTCACGCGGCGGCAAGAAGATCACCGACAAGGACATCACCGTTTTCACGCGCCAGCTCGCCGTGATGATGAAGGCGGGCGTTCCCCTCCTCCAGGCGTTCGACATCGTGGGCCGCGGGCACTCCAACCCCTCGGTCGGAAAGCTCCTCCTCGACATCAAGACCGATGTCGAGACGGGCTCGTCGCTCGCGCAGGCGTTCCGCCGGTACCCCATGTATTTCGACGCGCTCTTCTGCAACCTGGTGAGCGCGGGCGAGGCGGCCGGTATCCTCGACACCCTGCTCGAGCGCCTGGCGACCTACAAGGAGAAGATCCTCGCCATCAAGGGCAAGATCAAGAGCGCGCTTTTCTACCCCGTCTCGATCATCGTCGTGGCCTTCGTCGTGACCGCGGTGATCATGATCTTCGTGATCCCGGTGTTCAAGGACCTGTTCAAGAGCTTCGGCGCCGACCTGCCGGGCCCGACGCTGGTGGTCATGGCGATATCGGATTGGTTCATCGGCAACTGGTACATCATCTTCCCGCTCATCTTCGGCGGCCTCTGGTTCTTCTTCTACATGTGGAAGCGATCGGTGACGATGCAGAAGGTGATGGACCGCATGTTCCTGCGCCTGCCGGTGTTCGGCGATGTGATCCGCAAGGCGACCATCGCGCGCTGGTGCCGCACGCTCTCCACGATGTTCGCCGCCGGCGTGCCGCTGGTGGAGTCGCTCGACTCGGTGGCGGGTGCCGCGGGCAACTACGTCTATTACGACGCCACCAAGCGCATCCAGTCGGAAGTCTCGACCGGCACCGGGCTCACGGTCGCCATGACCAACACCACGGTCTTCCCGAGCATGGTGCTGCAGATGTGCGCCATCGGCGAGGAGTCGGGCGCCCTCGACGCGATGCTGTCCAAGGTCGCCGACTTCTACGAGCAGGAGGTCGACGAGGCGGTCGATTCGCTCTCCTCCCTGATGGAGCCCGCGATCATGGTGATCCTGGGCGGCCTCATCGGCGGCATCGTGGTGGCGATGTACCTTCCCATCTTCAAGATGGGCCAGGCGATCTAGGCAGGAGCGGGCGCGGGACACCCCGAAGGGCGCGGCATCCCCGCGCCCTTTTCACATCCAGGGCATAACGAGAACAACATGGACGTGCTGGACGTGCTTCGCGATCATCCCGCCGTGCTGTGCGCGACGGTCGGGTTCGTGGGCCTGTGCGTGGGGTCGTTCCTCAACGTGGTGATCCACCGGCTGCCGCGCATGATGGAAGCCCAATGGCGCGCCGAGTGCGCCGAGTTGAACGGCGCGCCGTTGCCGGCGTCGGAACCGTACAACCTCGTCAAGCCCGACTCCCGCTGCCCCTCCTGCAACGCCCCGATCCGCGCCTGGCAGAACATTCCCGTCGCGAGCTGGCTCGTCCTGCGCGGGCGCTGTGCTGCCTGCCGCGCGCCCATCAGCTTCCGCTACCCCGCGGTCGAGCTCCTTACCGCTGCGCTCTCGGTGGCGCTCGCGCTGCGCTTCGGCTATTCGGCCGCGCTCCCATGGGGGCTGCTCTTCATCTGGGCGCTGGTGGCGCTCACCTTCATCGACATCGACACGCAGCTGCTGCCCGACGACATCACGCTGCCGCTCGTCTGGGCCGGGCTGATGGCGAATTTTTTCGGCGCGTACGTGGACCTCGCCTCGGCGGTGATCGGCGCCGTGGCCGGCTACATGGTGCTGTGGCTGGTGTACTGGGCCTTCCGCCTCATCGCGAAGAAGGAGGGCATGGGCTACGGCGACTTCAAGCTGCTGGCTGCGATCGGCGCGTGGACCGGCTGGCAGGTGCTGCCCTTCGTCATCATGATCTCGGCCGGGGTGGGCGCCGTCATCGGCACCGTGACGCTGGTGCTTTCGCGCCGCGGCATGGACACCCGCATCCCCTTCGGACCCTACCTGGCGCTGGGCGGGCTCGCGGCGCTCTTCTGGGGCCGCGACGCGGTGATCGCGTGGGTGGGCCACTTCCCCGTGTTGTGAAGCCCGTCATCGGCCTCACGGGTGGCATCGGGTCGGGCAAGTCGACTGCCGCGGCTCGCCTGGGGGCGCTCGGCGCCGCCGTGGTCGACACCGACGAGATCTCGCGCGAGCTGACCGCGCGCGACGGCGCAGCGATGCGCGAGCTGCGCCACGCTTTCGGTGAGCGTTTCGTCACCGCGGAGGGCGCGCTCGATCGCGCCGCGATGCGCACTTTGGTCTTCGAGGATCCCAGCGCACGCGCGCGTTTGGAGGCGATCCTGCATCCCGCGATCCGCGCCCGGGCCGATGCCGCGCTGCAAGCCGCGCAAGCGCCGTACGCGATCATCGTGGTGCCGCTCCTCTTCGAGACGCGCGGCTACCTCGATCGCGTGGCGCGCACGCTGGTGGTCGATTGCCCCGAGGCATTGCAGGCGAGCCGCGCTTCGCGCCGCTCGTCGCTCCCCGAGGCGGAGGTGCGCCGCATCATGGCCGCGCAATGGCCGCGGTGGCGGCGCCTGCAAATGGCCGACGACGTGCTCTGGAATGGCGGCGAGGAGGGCGCGCTCGCGGCGCAGTGCGAGCGCCTCCATGCGTTTTACCTTGGCAATGCCGGGGTAATTGCCCCACAATCCGGCCCAACGCAGCGCGGGGCCCGGTGATCACCTACGAATATCCGCTGAACGAGCGCATCCGCACGCTCCTCCGCCTCGAGGACCTGTACGAGCGCGTGCGTTTCTTCCTCGACCGCGACAGTCCCCACGACCATCACGCCTGCCTCACCGGCATGTTCGAGATCATCGAGGTCGCGAGCCGCGCCGACCTGAAGAGCGACCTCTTGCAGGAGCTGGACCGCCAGCGCACCTTCCTCGACGCGCTGCGCAACAACCCCGCCATCTCCGAAGCGAAGCTGGACGGCGTGCTGCGGGAGCTCGACAGCGCCTTCGCCAACCTGCACGCGACCTCCGGCAAGACCGGCCAGCAGCTGCGCGAGAACGAATGGCTGATGGCGATCAAGCAGCGCGCCGGCATCCCCGGCGGCACCAGCGAGTTCGACCTCCCCTCGTACCACGCCTGGCTGCACTATCCGGCCGAGCGCCGCCGCTCCGACCTGGAATCGTGGCTGAAGCCGATGCTCCCCATCCATGCGGCCCTCTCCATCGTGCTGCGCGTGCTGCGCGAGAGCGGCAGGAGCGCGTCCTTCATCGCCTTCCAGGGCGTCTACCAGCAGACTCCCGCGGAGAAGCCCGCCCAGATGCTGCGCCTGTCGCTCGACGAAGAACTTCCGTGCGTCCCCGAGATCAGTGCCAACAAGTACGCGCTCAACGTTCGCTTCCTGCTTCCCGAGGGCGTGCAGCGCACGCGCGTTTTCATCCAGGACGTTCCGTTCGAGCTCGCCTTCTGCAATTTGTGACCATCCCCCCGAAGTCGGCCCGCACCGTGCCGTGTCCGGCGTGCGGCAAGCCGAC
>DATLEL010000439.1:0-4262 GCA_035525255.1 Usitatibacter sp. | reverse complement strand
TGCAAGCCCCGCACTGGGCGATGCCGCAGCCATATTTGGTCCCGGCGAGGTTGAGCGCGTCGCGCAGCACCCACAGCAACGGCATCTCGGGTTCGACGTCCACGTCCTGGACGCGGCCGTTCACGTTGAGCTTCATGGGGGTCTCCGGGTTGGTGCGGGGGAAGGCTTTAATTATAGGCGACGATCACCGCGGCCCGGCGACGAACCAGGCGCGATTGCTGGGGGCCGGGAGGCCGCGGACGACCGTCAATTGCGACCAGTCGCCGGTCTCGAGCGCGTTGCGGAGCAGGGCCTGGTATTGCCACACGAGCGTGGAGTCGTGGGGCGTGCTGGCGTATTGCATGAGGTAGTCGGGATAGTTGCTCGCGTCGCAGTGGCCCTGCAGCGCGCAGGCCTGCAGCATCCGCGGCGTGTCGGCGCCGCAGGACGCCCCGTACTCGCACGCGAGCACCAGCCACGCGTTCATGAACGGGCGCGGCTCGACCGGCAGCTGGTTCGGCCCGACCCGCAGCGCATAGTCGTTCCATGAAGTGGCGAGCACCCGCCCCGCGACACGAATCGCCTCGGGATCGCGCGTGGTCAGCGACTGCTTGAGGCCCTCGATCTGCGCGTCGGTCAAGGTCGCGCGGTTGTCCCCCGACTGCCGGCGCGACTGCCACAACTCCTGCTCGATCGTCATGGCGCGCGCCTGGGGGCTGCCGGCTGCCGCGGCCTCCTGCAGGAGCTTGTTCAGCTCCGCACGCGTCGCGGTCAAGCCTTCGAGCCCGCCACACCGGTTGACCGTGAAGTCATCGTAGGAGGCGATGCGTTTGTCTCGCAGGGGATCGGTCGTCGAGATCCCCGCCACGAAATCGTCGCGCTTCGGTACGGGGGGGCGCGTGGGGCGCCAGGTTCCGGGGCCGGACAGCGTGGCGCATTCGCGGAGGATCTCGTACAGCACGATCTTGGCCTCCGGCGTCTGGTTCTCGACCTGCGAGACGCGGTCGTAGAGCGCCTTGTAGCTCCTGGCGTGGACGAACTCCGCGAAGAGAGCGTTGCGAGGCACGACCTGTTTCGCGACCACCGGCGCAGGTGCCGCGTGTGTGGCCCGGCCTGGCGAGGCCGCCGCCACCGGCGCGTCGGCACGGGCGGCCCGGGACTGCGATGCCTCCTCCACGGTGGAGCCGCCGTCGAGCGTCACCACCGTCTCCTCCGGCGGCGCCAAGGCAATCCACGCGGCGGCCACCAGTGCAGCGAACGCGATGAAAACGAGGGACAAGCGAACGTTCATGGATCAAATTCCGAAGTGGCGCGCGAAAGCCGCGTGGCCGGCCGGGCTGATGCTCACGACGCGCGAGCCGCGACGCCGGATCACCCAGCCGCGCTGCACGAAGGCATCGAGAAGCGCATCCCCCAATGCCCCGCCCAGGTGCGGGCGTCGCTGCGTGAGATCGACGCAGCATCGCGCGAACATCCGCCGGGATTGGCGTGCGGCGTCCACGTCGATGCCGAGCTCCTTCAGGGCCGCCTCGCCACGACGCGTGAGGCGCAGGTCGGGGCCTTCGCTTTCGAGCCAGCGGGCCTCGCGGAGGGCGCCGAGGATGCGCACCGCCATCTCGCCGGCGAGGTGCCCATAGCAAGTGCGAGCATTGAGGAACTCCACCGGCTCGGCCGCGGGGCGCGCGGCTGTGCGCGGCGCGCGCGCGGTTTTCGCCGCCCCCAGCGAAGCCAACCCCTCGATGGTGGCCGCGACTTCCGCCCCCGAGATGCGGAAATAGCGATGCCGCCCCTGGGATTCGACGGCGAGGAGCCCGCCCTCTACCAGCTTGGCCAGGTGTCCACTCGCGGACTGCGGCGACACGTTGGCGGCCCACGCGAGCTCGCCCGCCGGGCGCATGGTCCCGTCGATGAGCGTCCAGACCATGGACGCGCGCGCGGGATCCGCGAACAGCTCGGCGATGCGGGCAATGCTGGCGGTGTCGCTCACATTTCACCTCCGGGTGAAACATGGACACTACTCGCCGCGGAGAATACTGTCCATGCGCGTTTTGCGCCGTACCTTAACGGGAGACCCAGATGCAGGCCACGCTCGAGCGCCTCAACGAGGAGTTCATCGCCGCCGTTCGCAATTCCGACGTGGTGTGGTTCCAGCGCAACCTCGCGCCGGACTACACCAACCGCAACAGCGCGGGAAAGTGGGAGACGCTGCAGGAATTCCTGGCGGTGAATGCAAGGCCGTTCCAGCTCCGCGACTTCCGCGCGAGCGAGGTCCAGATCCGCATGGTCGGCAACGACGTGGCGCTCGTCCATGGCAAGACGCAGTACGTGAATCCCGACGGAAGTCCCGGCCGCGGACGTTATGTCGACGTGTGGCAGCGGAGCGATGGGGCCTGGCGCTGCGTCTCGGCCGACGTGATGCGGGGTTGACGCCGGCTACGCGTCCGCCAGCACCATCTCCGCGCCGCGCTCGGCGATCATGTAAGTTGGGGCGTTGGTGTTGCCGGACGTGATGCGCGGCATGACAGAAGCATCGATCACGCGCAGGCCCTCGATGCCATGCACCTTGAGGCGCTCGTCCACGACCGCCTCCGTGTCCTGGCCCATGCGGCAAGTGCCTACCGGATGGAAGATCGTAGTGCCCAGGTCGCCCGCGGCCTTCACCAGCGCCTCGTCGCTCTCCACGTCCGGCCCCGGCCGCCATTCCTGCGGTGCATATTTCGCCAGCGCGGATGCCGCCATGATGCGGCGCGTGAAGCGCATCGAAGTCGCCGCCACGCGCCGGTCCTCGTCGGTCGCCAGGTAGTTCAGCTGGATCTCGGGAGCCGCGAACGGATCCGCCGACTTCAAGCGCACGTGCCCGCGCGACGTGGGGCGGAGGTTGCAGACCGAAGGCGTGATCGCCGGAAACGGGTGCAGCGGATCCCCGAATTTCTCGAGCGATAGCGGCTGCACGTGCCATTCGATATCGGGCGTGGGCTGCCCAGGATCGCTTCTCGCGAACGCGCCCAGTTGCGAGGGCGGCATGGTCAACGGCCCGGTCTTCAGGAACAGGTACTCGAGGCCCATCGCCGCCTTGCCGGTCCAAGTGTTGGCGCGCTCGTTCAGCGTCTTGCCATTCACCTTCCACACCATGCGGATCTGCAGGTGGTCGTGGAGGTTCTCGCCCACGCCGGGAAGCTCGTGCACGGTCTCGATGCCGTGCTGCTGCAGGAGCCCACGCGGGCCGATGCCGGAGAGCTGCAAGAGCTGCGGCGAGCCGATCGCGCCCGCGGCGAGGATCACTTCACGGCGCGCACGCGCGACACCGTCGCCCTGCCCTTCGACCGAGAGCTCCACGCCGATCGCGCGCTTGCGGCCATCGATCTCGCCCACGCGCACCGCGCGCGTGTGCGCCTTGGTGATGAGCTTGAGGTTCGCGCGCTTCAACGCCGGCCGCAGCCACGCCTTGCTGGCGCTCCAGCGCACGCCGCGCTTCTGCGTCATGTGGAAGTAGGCGTTGCCGAAATTGTCGCCGCGGTTGAATTCCTCCACCTTTGGAATGCCGCACTCTTCGGCCGCGTCGCGCCATGCATCGAGGATCTCCCAGCGCAGGCGCGGCGCCTGCACGTGCAGCTCGCCCTCGCAGCCGTGATGGTCGTTGGCGCCGCCGAAATGGCATTCGGCCTTCTTGAAGTACGGCAGCACCTCGCTCCACGACCAGCCACGGTTGCCGAGCGCCGCCCAATGGTCGTAGTCGCTCCCCTGGCCGCGCATGTACACCATGGCGTTGATGGAGGAGCAGCCGCCGAGTACCTTGCCGCGCGCATATCCCAGGCTGCGGCCATTGAGCCCCGGCTCGCTCTCCGTCCGGAAGCACCAGTCGGTGCGCGGGTTGCCGATGGTATAGAGGTAGCCGACGGGAATGTCGATCCAGAACCAGTCGTCCTTGCCGCCCGCTTCGACGATCAGCACGCTGTGGCGGCCGTCCTTGCTCAGCCGGTTTGCGAGCACGCAGCCCGCGCTGCCGGCGCCGACGATGATGTAGTCGTATTCCCCGAAGTTGGCCATGGCGACGATGCTAACCCACTGAAAAGTACCAGGTACATTTCCGCCTAGAAATGCTCCGCGAATTGCTTGCGCACGTCGTCGCGAAGCGCCTGAAAGGCTTTCTGGGCGGGCGGCTTGCGGGATGCGGTGTCCTGCCCGCATATCCAGGTCGGCACCGGCCGCTTGGGATTCGCCTTCTCGAAATCGAGCGCGCTCTTGATGACGCGCTTGCGCAGGTCCGGCACCTTCTTGAGTCC
>DATLEL010000198.1:0-4040 GCA_035525255.1 Usitatibacter sp. | reverse complement strand
TCGTCCTTCACATGGGCGTTCGGCGGCATCGGCACCTGGCCCCAGACGCCGACGCTGCCCTTCTTCACCTTGTCGAACAGGGCCGCCTCGGCCTTGGCATCGCCCTTGTACTTCAGGGCGACTTCCTTGTAGGCGGGACCGACGAGCTTCTTGTCGACGGCGTGGCAGGCGGTGCAGGCGTTCTTCTGGGCGAGCTCGAGGCTGGCGAGGGCCGGGGTGGCCATGGCGAGGGCGCCGAGCGCGGCGAGGATGTAGCGGGTTTTCATGTGTCGCTCCGTGCGGTGGGGGGGTGCAGGATGGAACGCGCGATTGTGGGCAACTCCAGCGCTTCGCGCAATTCTTCCGGAGATGCGATCGGTGGAAGGCAAGTAACGCCCTCGCAGACCCACGCGTTGACGGTGTCGCCCACGGGCTTGTCCAGCGGCGGCGGCAACGGGTGTGTATCCCGGGGGACGAAAAGCGTGATGCGGGTGGGAAGGTAAGCGGCATCGAGCAGCCGGTGCCAGGGGGCCATCGCCGGAGTTTCGCCCCGAAGTATCACGGTGCCGGGCGGCTCCAGCTGCTCCTCGAGCGCGGCCAGCATGGTGCCGAACGCGGTCGGTTGGCGTTGCATCTGCGTCCAGTAGAGCGCGATGGTTCCGGCCGCCGCATCGGAATAGCGGGTCTCGCCCGTGAGGAAGGCGAGGCGATGGAGCGCGAGCGCGGCCACCGCGTTGCCGGAGGGCGTCGCGTTGTCGGGGCCCGGCTTGGGACGGTGGATCAGGCTCTCGTGGCCGTGGGAGGTGAAGAAGAAGCCGCCCGCTTCCGGGTCGTGGAAGCGGTCCATGAGCTGCGCGCCCAGCTCCTCGGCCCACTCGAGGTCGGCCGCGCGAAAGTCGGCCTGCAGCATCTCGAGCAACGCGGCGAGCAGGTACGCGTGGTCGTCGAGGTACGCGTCCAGGTGCGCGCGGCCGTCCTTGTACGTTGCCAGCAGCCGTCCATCCGCGACCAGCACGCGGCGGATGAAATCGAGCGCGCGCCGCGCGGATTCGATCCATTCGGGCCGGCCGAATACACGGCCCGCGCGCGCCATGCCGGCAATCATCAGCGCGTTCCACGACGTGAGGACCTTCTCGTCGCGCCCCGGCCGCACGCGCTTCTCACGCGCGGCGTAGAGCTTGGCGCGCGTGGACTCGATCAGCCGTCCCACGTCGGCCTCGCTGCTTCCCAGCGCGCGCGCCACCTCCGCGACGGGCCGTGACACCACCAGGTGCCAGGCGTGATCCTCGAAATTGCGCGGCTGGTCGAGGCCGAAGCGCAGCGTGGCCGCCGCGAGCTCGTCGGCCGACAGCAGCGCGCGCACTTCATCGACGGTCCAGACGTAGTACTTGCCTTCCTCGCCTTCGGAGTCGGCGTCGAGTGACGAGTAGTAGCCGCCCTCGGGCGATTGCATCTCGCGCATCACCCACTGCGCCGTCTCGCGGGCCACCTTCTCGAACAGCGGCTCGCGCTTTACCGCCCACGCATCCGCGTAGAGGCGCAGCAGCCAGCCGTTGTCGTAGAGCATTTTCTCGAAGTGGGGAATCGCCCATTCCGCGTCGACGCTGTAGCGCGCGAAGCCGCCGCCGACCTGGTCGTAGATGCCGCCCTCGGCCATCCTGCGCAGCGTGAAGGCGGCCATCTCGAGCGCGCCCGTGTCCCCGGTGCGCGCGTGCCGGCGCAGCAGCAGCTCGATGGAATCCGGATGAGGGAACTTGGGAGCGCCGCTGAATCCGCCATGGCGGCGATCGAAGGACTCTTCCAGGTGCGCCGCCGCCTCATCCAGCACCAGCGCCGAAAATTGCGAGGGATGGACGCCGCCGGTCGGAACATTGCGCGCGAGTGCCGTGACGACATGCTCGCCATTGCCGCGTACTTCCTCGGGGTTCTCGTCGTAGTACTGCCGCACCCGCTTCAGCAGCTCGGGAAACGCCGGCATGCCGTAGCGCGAGACGTTGGGGAAGTAGGTGCCGCCGAAGAACGGCAGCTGGTCGGGCGTGAGGAACATCGTGAGCGGCCAGCCGCCATTGCGCTGCGTGATCATCGCCTGCGCCACCTGGTAGATCTGGTCGATGTCGGGGCGCTCCTCGCGATCGACCTTGATGTTCACGAAGAGGTCGTTCATCACCTTCGCGATGGAAGCGTCCTCGAACGACTCGTGCGCCATCACGTGGCACCAGTGGCACGCGGAATAGCCCACGGAGAGCAGGATCGGCTTGCCGGTGAGCTTCGCCTCCGCCAGCGCTTCTTCACCCCAGGGGTACCAGTCGACGGGATTGTCCGCGTGCTGCTGCAGGTAGGGGCTGGTTTCGTTGGCGAGTCGGTTGGGCATGGCGGCTGCGGCGGAGAGTAACCCTCTGGAACACGGATGAAACGGGTAACGGCGGATGAAATGGATACTTCTTGGCCCACTTATCCACCTTCGTCACGAACACTCTTACGACAGAACCAAAGGATCCGTGTTCATCCGGTGGATCAGTTTCATCCGTGTCCCTTTGCCCTAGCTCGCCGGACGGCGATAAGGAACTCGCAAGAGCCCAAGGATCAGCGCGCAACCAAACAAAATGATCGCGCACCCCGCCAGTCGCCCCGCGGTAAGCGGTTCTCCGAGGAACAGCACGCCCCAAAGCATCCCGAAGATCGGCACCAGCAGCGTCACCGTGATCGCCTTCACCGGTCCCACGTCCGCGATGAGCCGGTAGTAGAAGATGAAAGCGACCGTGGTCGACACGAGTGCCAGCCCGAGCATCGCGAGCCACGCCATGGCCGGAATGCCTGAGAAGTCGCGCGTCACCGGCGTGAAGGGGAGCATCGCCGCGGCCGCCATCAGCAGCGTGCCCGCGGCCGTCCCCATGGGGCTCGCTTCCTTCAGGTTCACCTTGGTGAATACGATGGTGTAACCGTAGAGCGCGGTGGCGAGCACCGAAAGGGAAGCGGCGAACAGCTCGCGGGCCGTCATCGGCTGAGGCGTCCAGCCGACCAGCACCGCGGTGCCGGCGAGGCAGAGAGCGATACCCGCCGCTTTCGCCGGAGTGATCGGGTCGCGGATCCACAGCGCCGCCACGATCGAGGCGAACAACGGCGCGAGCGCGTTGAGGATTGCCGCGGTCGAGGCGTCGATGACCGTGAGCGCTTCCGCGATGAGCACGAAGGGCAGTGCCAGCCCAACCGCGCCCACGAAAAGGAACGCGCGCCAGTGCTTGCGCCAGCCGACGGTTCCGCCGGTGAGGGCCACGAACGCGAGCAAGGCCACGCCCGCGATCGCCACCCGCAGCTCGATCAAGAGCACCGGCCCCATGGATGCGACCGCGTAGCGCATGAAGAGATACGAAGCGCCCCACATCGCCGCCAGCGCGACGAGGCGCGCGAGGTCGGCGGCCCTCACGCGAGCAGAGCCTCCCGCGCGCCCTCGAGACGCAGCAGGCGCTCCTTGCGCTGGAGCCCTCCCGCATAGCCGGTGAGTCCGCCCGCGCTGCCCACGACGCGGTGGCACGGAACCACGATCGACAACGGATTGCGTCCGGTCGCGGCGCCCGCCGCGCGCGCCGCGCCCGGCGCCCCGGCACGCGCCGCCAGCTCGGCATACGTCAGCGTGGCGCCGAACGGGATCTTCGCGATCTCGCTCCATACGCGCTGCTGGAACGGCGTGCCACGCGGAGCGAGGGGCAGCTCGAACGTGCGGCGGCGGGCAGCGAAATACTCGGCGAGCTGCCGTGCACATTCACGCAGCGGCGCACCGCGGGCGTCTTCCATCCACGCGTCGGCGATCGGGGGCGCGTGCCGCCCTCCCTCGAAATAGAGGCCGGTCAGGCTCGCGCCTTCGGCGGTGGCGTACACGGTGCCATATTCGGATTCGAAGCGGGCGAAGCGGATCATGGAAGGGCCTCCAGGGATTTCCACAGGTGGAGCACGGCGTAGGCGCGCCAGGGGCGCCACGCCTCGGAGAGCCGCAGCGCGCGAGGCGCGGAGCTTTCGCCCATCGCCTTCAGCACCGCGACATCGGGATGGGGGAATGCGTCCGG
>DATLEL010000390.1:0-3848 GCA_035525255.1 Usitatibacter sp. | reverse complement strand
GAGACAGGCTGTAGGCGAGGCCGGCGAATGCCAGCGTGAAGATCGCCGCGGCGGCGATGAAGGGGCGCGCGTCGCGCTGGGTCGTGCCGGCTTTCACCGCGGCGAGCGAGCGCCACAGCACCCACGCGATCGCCACCGTGGCCGCGGGCAGGATCATGAGCCAAAGCGTGCGGGGGAAGTCGAACCATTTTTCGCGCACCGTGGCACTGACCAGCGGCGTGCCGAGGCTCACCAGCGCGACACCCAGCCCCACCCACAGCAGTCCCCAGCGCGCCCACGCGACCGACTTCTTCTGCAGCGTCCCCTCGGTCTTCATCACCAGCCACGTGGCGCCCAGCAGCACGTAACCTCCGCAGAGGCTGGCGCCCACCACCAGCGCGAACAGCCAGTAACCGAAGCCGGGCTCGAAGCCGGTGACGTAGCGGCCCAGCATCACGCCCTGGAAGAACGACGCGACGAACGAGCCTGCCCAGAAGAGCCAGTTCCACAGCTCGCGGTGCCAACCCAGCGCCTTCATGCGCAGCTCGAAGGCGACACCGCGCAGCATCAGGCCCACGAGCATCGCGACCACGGGAAGGTAGAGCGCGCCGAGCACCACGCCGTGCGCCACCGGGAACGCTGCGAGGAGGATGCCGATGCCGAGCACCAGCCAGGTCTCGTTCGCATCCCAGAACGGGCCGATGGACGCGACCATCACCGACTGCTCCTCTTCGGTCGCCGCGGGCATCAGCATGCCGACGCCCAGGTCGTAGCCGTCGAGCACGACGTAGGCCAGCACCGAAAGGCCCATCAGCGCCATGAAGATCATCGGCATGTCCATGGCCGCCATCATTCCGCGGCGCGCGCGATGGGCACGACCGCGGCCTTCGCCGAAGGCGGCAGTGGATCGCCCGCGCCCTTGCCGGCCATGTGGGTGAGCACGATCATGTACGCGATGAAGAGCGTCGTGGAGGTGAGGATATAGAAGGTAAGGCTGGCGCCGAGCTGCGCCCCGGAGATCTCACCCACCGCGTCCTTGGTGCGCAGGATGCCGTGCACCAGCCACGGCTGGCGGCCCACTTCGGTCACGATCCATCCAGCGAGCGTCGCGATCCAGCCGGAGAATGTCATCGCCGCGAAGCCCCACAGCATCCAGCGCGGTGCTGCACGCGCGCGCCGCGTGGTCCACGCGCCCGTCCATGACACCAGCAGCATCAGCATCCCCACGCCCACCATGATGCGGAAGCCGAAGAAAAGCGGCAGCACCGGCGGATGGTCGGCGCCGAACGAATCGAGGCCTTTCAGCTCGCCCTTGAGCTCGTGCTTGAGGATCAGGCTCGCGCCGTAGGGAAGCTCGATCGCATGGTCGTTGCGCCGCTGCTCCTCGTTCGGGATCGCGAACAGCACCAGCGGCGCTCCGCGCTCCGTGTTCCAGATGGCCTCCATGGCGGCAATCTTCGCCGGTTGGTGCTTGAGCGTATTCAATCCGTGCAGGTCGCCCACGATGATCTGCAGCGGGATGAGCACCGCCGCGACGCGCAGCCCGGCACGCATCGTCTTGCCCGCTCCCGCGTCGAGAGGGGCGATCAGCAGCCGCCATGCCGACAGGCCCGCCACGACGAAGGACGCGGTGAGCCCCGACGCGATCAGCATGTGCGTGAGCCGGTACGGGAAGGACGGGTTGAAGATCACCTCGATCCAGTCGCGCGCGATCCACTGCCCGTCCTGGAACACGTGCCCCGCCGGCGTCTGCATCCACGAGTTGAGCGCGAGGATCCAGAAGGCCGATACGGTGGTCCCGACCGCGACCAGCACCGTCGCCGTGATGTGCACCCAATCGGGCACGCGGTTCATGCCGAACAGCATCACGCCGAGAAAAGTGGCTTCCAGGAAGAAAGCGGTGAGCACTTCGTACGAGAGCAGCGGGCCGGCGATCGCGCCCACCGTCGTCATGTAGCGCGGCCAGTTGGTGCCGAACTGGAAGGACATCACCACGCCCGTGACCACGCCCATCGCGAAGCTGAGCGCGAAGATCTTGACCCAGAGGCGGTAAGTCGCGAGCCACGCGGGGTCGCGCGTTCGCTGGTACATCAGGCGAAAGCCCAGCAGGAACCAGGCAAGCGCGATGGTCAGCGTCGGGAACATGATGTGGAACCCGATGTTGAGCCCGAACTGCGCGCGCGCGAGGAACAGGGCGTCTTCCATCGATTCATAATAGCTACAATTGCGGATGCCTGAAGCGGCTCGCGGCAAGCTCAAGATATTCTTCGGCGCCTTTCCCGGCGCGGGCAAGACGGGTGCGATGCTGGCCGCCGCGCGCCGCATCAAGGAGGCCGGCCGCGACGTCGTGATCGGCTTCCTCGACCTGCATGGCAAGAGCGACGACGCGCCTGCCGCGGCGAACTTCGAGAGGCTGCCTACGCCGGACCCGGGGGAGTTCGACCTCGACAGCGCCCTGAAGCGCCATCCCCAGGTCCTGCTGATCGACGACCTCGCCCACGCCAACCGGCCGGGCGCGCGCCATCCCAAGCGTTGGAACGACGTGGACGAGCTGCTCGCCGCGGGCATCGACGTATTCACCACGATGAGCGTGCAGCACCTGGCCAGCCTGAACGACGTGGTGGCGGAGATCACCGGCATCCCGGAGAAGGAGACGGTGCCCGACACTTTCTTCGACACCGCCGACGAGACGGTAATGGTGGACATGTCCGCCGACGAGCTGCTGCTGCGGCTGAAAGCGGGACAGGTGCCGGTCGCGCACGTGCAGCAGGGACCCTCGGGGCAGTTCTTCCGCAAGGGCACGCTGCTCGCGCTGCGCGAGATCGCGCTGCGGCGCGTGGCCGACGTGGTCGAGGACGAGGTGTTGCGCTACCGCGCCGACCAGGCGATCGCGAAAACCTGGAAGACCCATGGCCGTATGTTGTGCTGCGTCGGTCCCGATACCGGCGCCGAGCACGTGGTGCGCAGCGCCGCGCGCCTCGCGGGCCAGCTGGACGAGGAGTGGACCGCGGTCTACGTGGAGACCCCGCACCTGCAGCGCCTGCCCAACGAGGAACGCGGCCGCATCCTCGCCGTGGTGAGCCTCGCCCAGGAGCTGGGCGCGCGCACCGCGATCCTCACCGGCAACGACGTCTGCGACGCGCTGGTCGAGCACGCGCGCGACGAAAACATCTCGACCGTGGTGGTAGGCCGCAGCCGCCCCCGGCGCTTCCGCTTGTCACGCACCATGAGCGACTCCATCGCGCTCGCCGGAGACCATTTCGACGTGATCGAGATCGGCCGCGCAGGAGCCGAGTCCGGTACCGCGGTGCAGGCGCCGCCCGTGTTCGCGCCGCCAGGGCCCAATCCGCGCGCGGGCGAGAAGCGCGCCCGCTACTTCTGGACGGCGCTCGCCTGCCTCGCCGCGACGCTCATCCTCGCGCCCTTCTCGAGGAATTTCGACCTCGCCAACATCGCCATGCTCTACATGCTGGCAGTGCTGCTCTGCGGCATGCAGTGGGGCCGCGGGCCGGCGGTGCTCGCGGCCGTGGTCAACGTGCTCGCGTTCGATTTCTTCTTCGTGCCGCCGCGTTTCTCGCTGATACCGGCGGACATCCAGTACTACCTGACCTTCGCGGTGATGCTGACCGTCGGCGGCATCATCGGGCAGCTCGCGGGCAGCATCCGTTACCAGGCGCGCGTCGCGTCGCACCGCGAGAAACGCGCGCGCACGCTGTACGAATTCGCGCGTGACCTCGCCGCCGCCCAGACCACGTCGGAGGTGATCCACATCACCGAGGAATTCATGGCGCGGCAGTTCAACGCGCGCGTGACCGTGCTGGTGCCCGATGCGACCGGCGCGCTGGTCTCGCCCACCGCGCACGGCATGA
>DATLEL010000382.1:0-3630 GCA_035525255.1 Usitatibacter sp. | reverse complement strand
CATCCATCGCATCGCCACCCTGCTGCCGGACAACTTCGCCGCCGTGGGGCAGCTGCCGCAGCATCCCGGCGCGCCCATCGAGAACTGCGTTGCGGAGCTCGAGCGGCTGGTCGGGCTGGGCTTCGTGGGCGTGAACCTGAACCCCGACCCGTCCGGCGGCCGCTGGAATGGCCCGCCGCTCTACGACCGCTACTGGTACCCGATGTACGAGAAGCTGGTGGAGCACGACATGCCGGTGATGATCCACGTATCGACGTCGTGCAACCCGAACTTCCACTACACGATGGCGCATTACCTCAACGCCGACACCACCGCCTTCGTGCAGCTGCTGCAGAAGAACATCTTCAAGGAGTTCCCGCAGCTGCGTTTCGTGATCCCCCATGGCGGCGGCGCCGTTCCCTACCATTGGGGGCGCTACCGCGGCTTCGGAGTGGACCAGAAAAGGCCCGATCTGGTGGCGGATCTGATGAAGAACGTGTTCTTCGACACCTGTGTCTATCACCTGCCGGGCATCGAGCTCCTCGCCAAGGTGGTTCCGGTCGACAACATCCTGTTCGCCTCGGAAATGATCGGCGCCGTGAAGGGCATCGATCCCGACACCGGGCATCACTTCGACGACACCAAACGCTACGTGGACCAGGTGCAGTCGCTCTCCGATGCGGACCGGTACAAGATCTACGAAGGCAACGCGCGGCGCGTCTATCCGCGGCTCGACCGCCAGCTGGTCCAGCGCGGCAAATCGGGGAAGCCCGCATGAGCGCCGACGCGACAGTCGGCCGCGCACGGCCCGCGTTCGGGCTGCCGGGACGCATCCAGGCGGCGAACTCGCGCCCGCGCTCCATCGCCATGGTGGGCCTGGGCGAAGGAGGCGCCGCCGTCGCGCAACGCATGAAGGCCGAGGGCCTCGGAACGCTGCAGGTGCGTGTGTTCGCAAGCCCGCGCGCGCCCGCCGCGGACGCGCTCGCCACGATCAAGTCCGACGGCGACGACCTCCATCGCGCGCTGCAGGAAGCCGACATGATCTTCGTGGTGGCGTGCCGCGGCGACGACGTGGGTCTCACCCCCGTCGTGGCGCGCATCGCCCGCGACCGCGGCGTGCAGGTGACGGCGATCTACCTGGTGCCCTCCGCGGCCCAGGCGACCGCCGAGGAAGATGAAACGTTGCGAACGCTGCGCTCGGGCGTGCACATGCTCGTGGTCGCGACCGACGAAACGTACGTGGCGGCGATGATCGCCGCCCTGGGAAGCTGAAGGAGGGAACATGAACGACATGACGCGCCCGGACGGCATCGATCCGCCGTACCTGTACACCGATTACCGCAGCACGCGCCTGCGCGCCCCGCGCGAGCCGCTGCTCGCCCTGCCGCAGGGCGCACTGGACCGGCCCGGCCCGCTGGTGCCCGCGGGCTTCGTGCGCGATGGCGACAACGATCTCACCACGCGCGGGCGCGCGGCGCCGCTGGGCGAGAAGATGGTGGTGTCCGGGCGCCTGCTCGACGAGGCCGGCCGGCCGCTGCGCCGCTCGCTGGTGGAGGTGTGGCAGGCGAACGCATCGGGCCGCTACGCCCACCCCGGGGACCAGCACGACGCGCCCCTCGATCCCAACTTCGTCGGCACCGGGCGCACGCTCACCGACGACGACGGCTGGTACCGCTTCGTCACCATCAAGCCGGGCGCCTATCCGTGGCAGAACCACGCGTTCGCGTGGCGGCCGCAGCACATCCACTTCTCGCTGCTCGGCAACGCGCCCGTGCAGCGGCTGGTGACGCAGATGTATTTCCCCGGCGATCCGCTGCTCGCCATCGACCCGGTCTACAACAGTGTCCCCGACGTGAAGGCGCGCGAGCGCATGGTCTGCAGCCTCGCGCTCGAAACCGGCATCGAGGGGATCGCGCTGGGCTACCGCTTCGACATCGTGCTGGCGGGCGCCCAAGCCACGCCGCGGGAGCCTTGAGATGCCCGCCCGGACCCCTTCGCAGACCGTGGGACCGTTCTTCCATGAAGCGCTGCGCTGGAAAGATGGCGCGCGCGTGAGCCTCGCCACGGCAGGCCGGCACATCGTGCTCACCGGCACGCTGTTCGACGGCGCCGGCGCCCCGGTCGCCGACGCCCTGGTGGAGACATGGCAGCTGGGGCCGGATGGCCAGGCGCCCCGCGGCGCGACCGCAGGCCAGCCCCACGGCTTCGGCCGCGTGCAGACGGGCCAGGACGGAGCGTTCCGCATCGAGACGTCGATGCCCGGCGGCGCCCTGCCCTGCATCGAGGTGACGCTGCTCGCCCGCGGCCTGCTGAAGGCGCTGCGCACGCGCGTGTACCTGGCGCCCGAGACCGAGGTGCGTGGGGATCCGCAGCTGCAGGCGCTGCAAGGCTCGCCCCGCATCGCGACCCTGGTCGCCCGCGCGCAGGGCGCGGACGAATTCCGCTGGGACGTGCGCCTGCAGGGCGACGGCGAGACGGTCTTCTTCGCTCCCTAGTGGCCGCGAGCCTCGCCGCGCGGACGCTCGCACGCCCGTCCTTCGAAGACGCGTTCGCGGCGCCGGCTTACCTGCGCGCGATGCTGGCGTTCGAGTCCACGCTCGCGCGCGCGCAGGCCGAAGAGCGGCTGATTCCCGCGGCGAGCGCGAGCGCCATCGAAACCGCGTGCCGAACCCTGCGCATCGACATGGATCGCTTCGTCGCCGAGGGCAAGCAGTCCGCCACGCTCGCCGTGCCACTCGTGCGGCTGCTGAAGGCCGAACTCGCGGCACAGGCGCCCGCGGCCGCCGCCCATATCCATTTGGGGGCCACCAGCCAGGACGTGCTCGATACGGCGATGGCGATGTGCCTCAAGCCCTGTCTCGAGGAAGCGGACCGGTGCCTTGAAGCCGCGGTGCGCGCGTTCGCCGCGACCGCCCGGCTCCACCGCGCGACGCCGATGCTCGGGCGCACGCTGATGCAGCCGGCCCTGCCGATCACCGCCGGGCTGAAGATCGCGCGCTGGGCGGCGGCGCTCGCGCGCGACCGCGAGCGCATCGCCGAAGCCCAGGCTGCCGGCCTCGCCGTGCAGCTGGGCGGGCCGGTGGGCGCGCTCGAGGCGCTGGGTGCCCAGGGCCCCGCGGTGCGGCGCCGCGTGGCGCTTGCGCTGGGCCTTGCCGATGTGCCGGCGTGGCACGTGCATCGCAACGCGTGGATCGACCTGCTGGACCGCGTGGCGCAGGCCGTGCTGACCATCGGCAAGATCGCGCGCGACATCTCGCTCGCGGCCCAGCCGGAGGTGGGCGAGATGCAGGAAGCGCCGGCACGGGAAGGCGTCGGCCGCTCGAGCGCCATGCCCCACAAGCGCAATCCCGTGGGATGCGTCCACGCGCTCGCGGCCGCGACGCGCATGCCCGGCCTGCTTGCCACGCTGCACGCCGCCGGCATCGCGGAGCATGAGCGCGCGCTCGGCGGGTGGCAGGCGGAGCTGGCGCTCGTTCCCGAGATCGCAGGTACCCTTGGCACCGCGCTCGATTTCCTCGACACCGCGGCCGGCTCGCTGGTGGTGGACGCCGCGCGCATGCGCTCGAACCTGGCCGAGTACGGCGATGGCCTGCCCGCGCCGGGCATGGAAAGATCCACCGACGAGATCCTGGCGGGGCTCGCCGCGTACCT
>DATLEL010000381.1:0-13290 GCA_035525255.1 Usitatibacter sp. | reverse complement strand
CGAGGCGTTCCTCGCCGAGGTGCGCAAGTTCCGCCGCGGCGATCCGAACGACGACGCGACCTACATCGGTCCGCTCACGCGCGCGCCGCAGGTGAAGGTGCTCGAGGGCCAGGTGCGCGACGCCGTGAAGAAGGGCGCGCGAGTGCTCACCGGGGGCAAGCGTGTCGCCGGCAAGGGCCATTGGTTCGAGCCCACGGTGCTGGTGGACGTGGACCACTCGATGGCGGTGATGCGCGAGGAAAGCTTCGGGCCGATCATTGGCATCATGGCGGCAGCCGACGACGACGAAGCGGTGCGCCTCATGAACGACACCGACTACGGCCTCACCGCGGGCGTGTACACCGTCGACCGGCAGCGCGCCGAGAAGATCCTCGCGCAGGTGAAGAGCGGATCGGTGTACTGGAACTGCTGCGACCGCGTGAGCCCACGGCTGCCGTGGTCCGGGGTGGGGGATTCGGGCGTGGGACTCACGCTTTCGCGCTATGGCATCGAGACCTTCACGCGGCCGAAGGCATGGCACTTGCGCACCCCGTGAGGCGCCATGTGGGACCCTGAAGCCTGGGAGCTCGCGAGCTGGGTGGTCACGGTCATCGGCCTGCCGCTCGCGATCTGCGTCTTCCTCTACGAGCAGAGGAAGGAGCGCGACAACGAGGAGGAGGAGGTCTACCAGCTCCTCTCGGACAACTACCAGGAGTTCCTCAAGGTCGCCCTCGACAATCCCGACCTGAGGCTTTTCTCGGCCGTCAGCCCGAACCTCAGCGATGAGCAGCTCGAGCGCCAGTTCATCATCTTCTCGATGCTGATCTCGCTCTTCGAGCGCGCCTTCCTGCTGCTGCACGAGGAGCACATGTCGGAGCGCCAGGCGCGGCGCTGGAATTCGTGGGAGGACTACATGTCGGAGTGGTGCCGCCGCCCCGACTTCCGCGGGCTGCTGCCGCAGCTGCTGCAGGGCGAGGATCCCGGCTTCGCCCAGTACGTGAACGAGCGGCTCGCCCGCTACGTCGCCACTACGTAATTTTCCGTATTGTCCCGCCCCGGCGTTAGGCACAGAATGCGCCGAAGGGAGAACAACACATGGACCGACGGGCGCTTCGCTGGGGCTTGGTGCTTCTTTGTGCCGCCGGGGGCGTCGCTCGCGCCGCCCCCAACGCCGAGATCGTGAGCCTGGAAGGCAAGGGCGAATTCCGCGAGGCGCAGGTTTCCAGCTGGCGCGCCGCCACGGTGAAGCAGGCCCTTTTGCCCACCAACTTCGTGCGCACCGGCGACCTCTCGCGCATGGCGATCCTCTTCCCCGACCGCACGCAGGTGCGCCTCGCGCAGAACAGCACGCTGCAGATCAAGGAAGCGGCCGCGGGCACCGACGCCAAGACCATCCTCAACCTGAACTCCGGCCGCAGCTGGGTGCAGTCGAAGTCGGCGCCCCAGGGCCTCATCATGGAGACGCCCTCGGCGCTGGCCGCGATCCGCGGCACCGACTGGGAGATGGCGGTCGAGGACGACGGCCGCTCGACGCTGTCGGTCTTCAGCGGCGAGGTGGAGTTCTCCAACGCGCAGGGCGGCGTGGTCGTGGGCGCCAACGAGCAAGCGGTCGCCGAGAAGGGCAAGGCCCCGGTGAAGCTCGCCCTGCGCACGTCGCGCACGCGCGTGCAATGGGTCTCCTCGCTCACGGTGGATCCGGCGCGTTACGCGGAGCTTCGCGGCGACGGCCGGGAGCCGCGCAGCGCGCGCGCTGCCGCGAGCCTCATTCGTGAAGCAAGGCTCGGCGAAGCCTATGACCTGCTGCGCCGCGAAACTCAGGGTGCGGCGGTGGAGCCCGTCGCGCTGCTGCTGCTGGCCGAATTCGAGATCTACCGCGGCGATCTGGGCGCCGCCCGCGCGGCGCTGCAACGCGGCGCGCGCTTGTTTCCCGATGACGAGCGCTTCGCCGCCCAGCTGGCGCACGTGGCGCTGCAATCCGACGATCGCGTCGAGGCGTTGGCGATCGCACGCGCCGCGGTCGCGCGGCGGCCGGACTCCGTGGAGGCGCTGGTAGCGCTCGGCGACATCGAGCGCCTGGAGGGAAATGCGCGCGAGGCCAGCATCGCCTACGGCCGCGCCACGCAACGCGGCGCCGCGGATCCGCGCGGCTGGTACGGGCTGGGCGTCATCGAGAGCGAGCGCGAGAACGTGCGCCGCGGCCGCGGCCTGCTGTCGCGCGCGATCACGCTCGACGAGGCCAATCCCACCTACCGCGCCGAGCTGGGCACGCTGGAGACGTTCGCCGGCGACCTGGCCGCGGCGCGCGCGAGCCTCGAGCGGGCGGTGGTACTGCAGCCCGACCACTACGTCGCCTGGACCGGCCTCGGCATCCTCGCCCTCAAGGCGGGGGACATCGAGCGGGCGCTCGACGCGCTGCTGCGCGCGACGCTGATCGAGCCGCGCTATGCGCGCGCGCACCTCTACCTCGCGGCCGCGTACTACGAGCAGGAGCGCGCCACGGCGGCACTTGCGTCGCTCGCTCGCGCGGCCGAGAGCGATCCGCGCGACCCCCTGCCCTACCTGCTGGCGAGCATCATCTACCTCGACCGCATCCAGCCCGGTGAGGCGGCGGCGCAGGCGCGCGAGGCGCTGGCGCGCATTCCTTTCCTGCGCTCCGCCAACCAGGTGGCCGACAACCAGAAGGGTGTGGCCAACGTGGGCAGCGCGCTCGCCACGCTGGGCCTCGAGTCCTGGTCGCGCAGCATGGCGCACGAGTCCTACCTGCCCTTCTGGGGCGCCTCGCACCTTTTCCTCGCGGACCGCTACCCGGGCGAGTTCAACCGCCGCTCGGAGCTGATGCAGGGCTTCATCACCAACCCGATAGCGTTCGGCGCCTCGAACCGCTTCCAGTCGCTCGTGACCACGCCGGGGCATCACGCCACCGCGTCGATGCGTCTGGCCGCGAACGACGACCTCTGGAGCTGGGAGCCGGTAGCGACCTTCAATGGGCTCGTCGCGGCGCCGGTGCCGCTCGCCTATTTCGTCGAAGGCATCGAGACCCACATCGAGCCGCGCGGCACCGCGCTCGACGCGCGCGGGCGCACCTTGACGGCCGCCCTGGGGATCCGGCCCATCCACGAGCTGTCCGCGTTCCTCTACGCCAACCGGTTGGCGATCGATGCCGACATCGGCCTGCGCAGCGCGTCGGGCCTCTTCCAGCGCATCGACGGCGTCACCAGCCGGGTCGACGCCGGCCTGCGTTACGCGCCGACGGCCGACGCAAGCTGGTGGCTCAAGGCCGGCGCCGAGCGCGAGCATTCCACGGTGCGCGACACGACCACGATCCGGCTTCCGGACACGGGGCTCGGCGACCTCTCGCGCTTCTCGTTCTTCGACCAGCGCCCGACGGCGAACGACGTGGCGCTGCGCGGCACTTTCGAAACCCACCCCGGCTTCACCTGGACGGCGGGCGCCGAGCAAGCGCGCGCGCATGCCCCGAAGACGCTCGCGCGCGACGCGTTCCTGCACTTCGAGTCGCCGCCCTCGCCGCAGGAATCCCTCGACGAGCGCGATACCGATCGTTCGCGCAGCGCCTACGCGTTCGCACGCTGGAAAGGTGAACGCGTGCTGGTGGAGGGCGGCGCCGTGTGGCGCGACTATCGCAAGGATCGCCGCTTCCACGCCATTACCTCGGCGGGCCCTGGGGACTTCGAGGAACACCACCGCCGCACCGGTACCGACGGCGCCCTCGGCGCCACGTTGCGCATGACCCCGGGGCTGCTCCTGCGCGGCGCGTGCCGCGACTGGCTGCGGCCCATCGCCCTCGATACGCTGCTGCCGGTCGCGGTCGCCGGCATTCCCCTCGACGACCAGTTCGTGCTTGCGGGCGGGACGCTGCGGCAGTGCAATGCCGAGCTCGACTGGACACTCACGCCGACGCTCTTCGCCACCCTGGACGCGAGCGAGCTGCGGGTGCGCAACCTGGTCTCGCCGCTCGACGGCGTGCTCAACACGCGGGTGGATGCGACCAACCTCGATCGCCTCCGCAACCGCACGCTGAGCCAGCCCGGCAAGCCCGACCAGCTGGAGGACGACCCGGTGTACGCCGAGGGCCGGCTGCGCCGCGCGCACGCGGCGGTGGAGGCGCTGCTCACGCGTTCCCTCTCGGCGCGGCTCCACTACACCTACGCCGACGGCCTCAACACCGCCGAAGCGACGCGCGGGCGGCGCATCCCCTACGTCGCGCGCCACACCGTGAATACGGGCGTCACCTGGTCCCCCGGCGGCCGTGTTTTCGTGACCACCCTCGCCACCTATCGCACGCGGCGCTTCGCCGATGACATGAACCTGCAGCCGCTCCCGGCCGGGTGGGACGCGCAGGTGACGGTATTCGTCGAGACCCCCGACAAGCGCTGGGCGCTCGAGGCGTTCGCCTCCAACCTGCTCAAGAAGGAAACCTCCGACACCTTCGGTGTCCTCGTGAGCTACCGCTTTTGAGGGTCTTCGACCGCGAGGCGGTGCTGCCCTGGATGCGCGCCGCCGTAGTCGCGGCGGGTGTGGCCGGCTTCTTCGGCGCGCTCGGCCTGACCGAGGCGTGGAAGCGCATCGAGCTGAAGGGTTTCGACCTCCTCACCGTCGCCACCGCGCCCGGGCGATCGCAGCTGCCGATCACGTTGATCGGCATCGACGAGGCCTCCATGGCGGAGATCGGCAAGCAGCCGCCGTGGCCGCGCAGCATTCACGCGAAGCTCCTCGACCAGCTGCGGAAGTCGGGAGCGCTGGTGGTGGCCCTCGACATCGTCATCACCGACAAGGGCGACCCCGCCGAGGACGCGGCGCTCGCCGAGGGCGTCGCGCGCAACGGCAGCGTGGTGATGGCGGCGGACAACGTGACCCAGGAGTCGACCTACGCGCGCCAGTGGATCCGAGTGGATCCGTTGCCGGAGCTGAAGGCGGCGGGCGCGGTGGCGGGTCTCGCGACGGTGCAGGTCGACGCGGATACCGTCGTGCGGCGCATGCCCGACGGCAACGACATCTTCTGGCGGCAGATCGTGCGGCGCGTGAACGCGGCGCGCCCGGGCCTGCTCAAGGAGCCGGCGCTTGCCGAGGGCGCGATGATCCGCTACGCCGGGCCCGACCACACGTTCCCGTTCGTCTCGTACTACCAGGCGCTCGAGGCCGACACGATGTTGCCGCCCGACGCGTTCCGCGACCAGATCGTGATCGTGGGGCAGGAGCTCAAATCCTCCCCGGATTCGGGCTTCACGCAGCGCGACATGTTCGCCACGCCGTTCACCGAGCGGACGCGCTGGTTCACCCCGGGGGTGGAGATCCACGCGAACGTGCTCGAGAGCGCGCTGCGCGGCGACTCCCTCGTGCCCGCGCCCGCATTCGCGCCGCCGGCGCTGCTCATCGCCGCGGTGGCGCTGGCGGTGCTCGCCATGCGGCGTTGGCGCCCCTTCGTGAGCCTGCTCGTGGCCGCCGCTTTGATGGCGCTCGTGGGCGCCCTCGACTGGGCGCTCTTCAGCTATCGCAATACCTGGCTTCCGGTGGTGGCCACCATGGCCGGCATCGCCACCACCTACGTGGCGCTCGGCGGCCTCGCATTCCTCACCGAGCAGCGCCGCCGCGCGGAAGTGCGGCGCGCATTTTCCTTCTACGTCTCCCCTGAGGTGGTGGCGCGAGTGCTGGCGCATCCGGAACAACTCAGGCTCGGCGGCGAGCGGCGCGAGATCACCGCGCTCTTCACCGACTTGAAGGGCTTCACCACGCTCACCGAGAAGCTCGGCGCGGAGGAAGTGACCAAGCTCGTGAACGAGCATTTCACGCGGGCGACGGCGATCGTGAAGCGCCACGGTGGCACCGTGACGGCATTCATCGGCGATGCGGTGATGGCCATGTGGAACGCGCCGGTCGAGCAGCCGCGCCACGCCGCCTGCGCGGTGAACGCCGCGCGCGAGATGCAGGAAGACATCGATGCGATGCGCTCCGAGCTCGCCGCGCGCGGACTGCCCGCGATCCACATGCGCATCGGCGTGCACACCTGCGTCGCCGTGGTCGGCAACCTGGGCGCCGCGGATCGCTTCCACTACACCGCCATGGGCGACGGCGTGAACCTCGCCTCGCGCCTCGAGGGCGTGAACAAGCTCTATGGCACCGGCATCCTGCTCTCAGGCGACACGGCGCAGGGCGTCGATCCGGACCTCTTCCTGCGGCAGGTAGGGCGAGTGATCGTGAAGGGCAAGAGCGAGCCGGTGGACATCTTCACCCCCGAGCCGGACGCGCGCGTGCGCGAGCTCACCGCGCAAGCGCTCGCGGCGTATCGCGACCGCCAGTGGGAAGCCTCGGAGCGCCTATGGCGCGAGTTGCTGCAGCTGCGCGCCGACGACGGCGTCGCGCTGCACTACCTGCAGATGGTCGCCGCGCTGCGGCGCGAATCGCCGGCGCCCGCCTGGGACGGCGCGGAGGCGCTCGACAAACTTTAGATCGGGGTGCTTCGAGCAGGGAACACAGATGAACACAGATAAAAAGCGATAACAAAAGATTCAATGCTCGTGCCGGTGCAAATTGCAACCTGGAGCACGAACCTGAGACAAGGTTTTCATCTCTTCTTATCGCTTTTTATCTGTGTTCATCTGTGTTCCCTGCCGGCCTCACCCCGCTAACAATCACAGGAAGTCAGAACCGGAAGCGCTTGATCGCGAGCTCGCGATTGCCCGGCAGCGTGAGGAAGCCCGTGTCGGGTCCCTCGAAGCGGATCGCGAGCGGCGCCACCGCGGGGTTCACGATCGTGGGCGTTCGATACGCGCCGCCGAGCGCCTGCCCGTTGCCATATTGCTGCCAGCTCCCGGCGATGCGGCGGGCATCGGGCGTGGCCTGCTGCGCCGCGTACCAGAGCGGGTTGCCCGCCTCGTCGTACATGTAGCCGGCGACGAAGGTGCTGCCGCCCTGCCACTCGATGTAGAAGCCGCGGCCGCTCTCGCCCTCGTTCCACCACCAGCCCGACTCCGGCTCCTCGGCGCGCTTGGCCGCCGTGAGGCCGTTCGGCTCGATGGCGAAGCGCTCGATGTTCATCGAGCCGCCGGGCCATGCCAGCGTGCCGTGGGAGGCGTCGGCGAACGCGAGCACCAGCGCTCCCGCGTCGGTGGGCGTGCCGGGTGCGTGATACGCGCCGCCGAAGGTCTGGCCATTGGCGAAGCCCAGCAGCCGCCCGTTGAAGAGCGATCCGTCGAGGGACACCGGGCCGCTAGCGGCGTACCAGGTCGACCGGCCAGAGGCGTCGTACAGGTAGGAGGCGAAGAAGAGGTTGGAGCCGCGCACTTCCAGCGAGAATCCGCGGCCGCCCTCCGCGGGATTCCACCACCACCCGGTCTGCGGCGCCTGAGGCTGGCAGGTCGCGGCTCCGGGCACTGTGACGACGCCACGGTTGGTGCCGTTGTTGAGCATCGCGTTCGCGTTGGCGCCGTATCCGACGAAGAAGGTCGCGCCGCCGATCTGCGTGGCCGTGGCGCCATTGAGAACGGTCACCGCCTGGCCCTGCGAGGTCAGCACGCCGCTCACGTAGGCCTGCAGGCTCGAAGCCGAAACCGCCTGCAGCTGCCCGTTGCCATTCAGCTGCGCAAGCACGCAAGCGGCGTCGCTTGCTTTCGCGCCGCCGCGCGCTTTCGCCTTCAGCGGCAGCAACGGCTCTGCAACACCGCCCTGCACTACGCTTGCCGGCGCCAGCGCGAACACGAATACGCTGCCGGAGCTGCCGATGTCCTGTTGCCGGAAGCGCAGGTTGGCCGAGACCGAGCCCTGCGCCGCGGAGGCGACCAAGAGGAACACCGGGATCTTGTCCCCGGGGATGACGCCCGGCACATCCGGCGCCAGGTCGAGGAACCAGTCGTTGGCTTCGAGCGTGCCGCCGCCGTCCTCGCGTAACGCGAGCACCGGTGTGCTGCGCGTGATGAACGTGCCGTCGCCGAGGCGACCGTCGATGTTCTTGCCCCAGGTTGCGACGGTGCCGTCGGGCGACAGCGCCATGCCGCCGGTGCCGCCACCGGAAAGCGCCACGCTGCCGCGCAGGCCGGCGATCGGCACCGGGCGCGCCTGCTCGTAGCCGGTGCCGTCGGGCACCTGTCCCGACCAATTGGCGCCCCACGCGTACACGGTGCCGTCCCGCCCGAGCGCGAGCGAGAACGAATCGCCGGCCGCGATGGCCACGATGTTCGCGAGCCCCGCCACCATGGCCGGCACTGCGCGGTCGGTGTTGCTGCCGTCGCCCAGCTCGCCCGAATAGTTGAGGCCCCACGACCACACGGTGTTGTCGGTCTTGAGCGCGAGCGAATGCGCCGCGCCGGCCGCCACCGCCATCACGCCCGCCAGCCCGTTCACCGTCACGGGCGAGTGGCGATCGACTGTCGTGCCGTCGCCCAGCTGGCCTGCACCGTTGCCGCCCCAGGCGCGCACGGTACCGTCGGCGGCGACGGCCAATGTGTGCGACGCGCCCGCGGAGATCGAGGTAACGAGGGGGAGTGCCGTGACCTGCACCGGCACGTCCGAGCCATCCTCGGTTCCGATGCCGAGCACGCCGCCGTACCCGTAGCCCCACGCCCACAGGGACCCGTCGTTCTTCAGCGCGAAGGACGAGTAGTAGCCCGCGGAGATCTCACGCACCGACGCGAGCCCTTGCACCGCACCCGCCACCGAACGCGACTGGTGCGTGCCGTCGCCCAGCTGCCCGAGCGAGTTGGCGCCCCACGCGAGCACCGTGCCATCCGACTTGAGCGCCAGCGTGTGCGTGCCGCCCGCCGCCACTTGCGTGACCGCGGACACGTTGGGCACCACCGCCGGCGTCGAACGCAGCGGACGTACGCCATCGCCCAGCTCACCGAAGTCGTTCGCGCCCCACGCGTAAACGCGTCCCTCCGCGCTGACGGCGAACGCGTGATAGCCGCCCGCCGCTACCGATATCGCCGGCGGCAGCCCCGGCACGCGCACCGGCGTCGCGCGGCGATCGCGCGTGCCGTCGCCCATCTCGCCCTGCTCGTTCTCGCCCCAGGCCCATACGCCGCCGTCGGCCGTGCGCGCGATGGAAAAGAAGATACCCGCCGAGACCTGCTGCACGCCGGCAAGCGCCGCCACCGTGACCGGAACCGGCGAAGGACTTTTGAGGCCATCCCCCAGCTGCCCGAAGTTGCCGCCACCCCATGCGCGCACCGTGCCGTCGGCCAGGAGCGCGAGGGTGTGGTCGTCGCCGCTCGCCACCGCGACGGCGTTGGTCACCCCCGCGATCGCCACCGGCACGATGCGATCGATGCTGGTGCCGTCCCCCAGCCGCCCCTCGTTGCGTCCCCACGCGAACACCCGGCCATCGGTGGCGACAGCGATGCTGAATTCGCTGCCGGCCGAGATCGAGCGAATGGACGGCAGGCTGGAAGCCTGAAGCGGCTGCGCCCGCCCGGTATACAGCGCGGTCCTGGTGCCGTCACCCAGCTGTCCGTAGTCGTTGGCGCCCCAGCCCCACACGCTCCCATCGGTGCCGCGCGCGAGGCTGTGCCCGTCGCCCGCCGCGACTTCCGCGATCGCCGGCAATCCGGGCACGCGCGCCGGGCGAAGCGTGCTCTCCTCATAGCCGAGCTGCGTGCGATAGTTCTCGCCCCACGACCACACCGAGCCGTCGGCGCGCAGCGCGAGCGTGTGTCCCTGCCCTGCAGAGATGGCGATCACGTTGTCGAGGCCGGGGACCGGCGCGGGCGTCGCGCGGCTGGTGGTGCTGCCGTCGCCCAACTGCCCCAGGCTATTGATGCCCCACGCCCAAACGGTGCCGTCGAGCTTGAGCGCCACCACGTGGTTCTTTCCTGACGACACGCTTTTCACGCCCGAGAGGCCGCTCACCAGCGCGGGCGCCGCGGCGGTGAGCGTACGCCCGAGGCCGAGTTGCCCGGTGGAATCGTCGCCCCAGGCGCGCACCGTGCCGTCGGCATGGAGGGCCACGCTGTGATGATTCCCGGCGCTGATGGCGGGCGCGGCATTCGCCGGAAGCGCGAAAACGGCCAGGCAGGCGGCGAGGTATCGGCAAGGCATCGGCGGATTCTGCGGGGGAACGGCGCGCGCGACAACTCGCGTATTCCGCGCCGCAAGTGCCGGATTCCCGTTCATCGGATAATGCGGCACCACACACCCACCTCCCGGACGGGACACGCAATGGGCAATCCACGCATCGGCTTCATCGGCATCGGCATGATGGGACACGGCATGGCGAAGAACCTGCTCGCCAAGGGCTTCCCGCTCACGTTCCGCGTGCATCGCGATCGCTCCCGCATCGCGGACCTGGTGGCGAGGGGCGCGAAGGAGGCTGGGTCCGCGGCCGAGATCGCCGCCGCGAGCGACGTGGTGATCCTGTGCGTCACCGGCTCGCCGCAGGTCGAGGAGAACGTCCTAGGTGAAGCGGGCGTGCTCTCCGCCGCGCGCGCCGGGCTGCTGGTGGTGGACACCTCCACGTCCGAGCCCGGCTCGACCGCCAAGGTGCGCGAAGCGCTCGCCGCGAAGGGCGCCGTGCTCGTCGACGCGCCGCTCGCCCGCACGCCCAAGGAAGCGGAGGAGGGCCGCCTCAACGCCATGGTGGGCGCCGACGATGCGACCTTCGCGCGCGTGCGGCCGGTGCTCGCCGCGTTCTGCGAAAACATTTTCCACGTGGGTCCGCCCGGCGCCGGGCATACGCTGAAGCTCGTCAACAACTTCATGGCGATGACCATCGTCGCCAGCATCGCCGAGGCATTCGCGGTGGCGGCCAAGGCGGGCGTGCGCCTCGACAAGCTGGTCGAAGTGGTGGGCATGGGCGCCATCAACTCGCCCATTTTCCAGATGATGGGCGGGGGTGCCGCGGCGGGCGACCTCACGCGCATGAAGTTCGCCATCGCCAACGCCGCGAAGGACATGCGCTACTACACGCACCTTGCCGAGTCGCTGCCGGTGGCGAGCTTCGTAGGGGAAGCGGTGCACCAGTCGTTCGCGCAGGCGGTCGCCATGGGCCTCGGCGATCGCCTCGTGCCCTCGATGATCGAAGCGCAGGAGCGCCTCGCCGGCGTGGCCATCGTGCCGCGCGGATAATGGCGCCATGACGCTGAACGGCAAGACGGTGGTGGTGACGGGCGCGGCCGGCAGCATGGGGCTCGCGGTCGTGCGCAACATGCTCGAGGACGGCGCGCAGGTGGCGCTCGTCGACGTGGATGCGATGCGGCTCGACAGCCTGATCCGCTTCCTGCGCGGAACCACGCTCGCAGTGCCCTGCGACGTGAGCGAGCCCGGCGCGGTTCGCCAGGCGCATTCGCAGATCGAGAAAGTCCTCGGCCCGGTAGACATCCTGGTGAATAACGCCGGCATCCTCAACAACGACAAGTCCGAAGCCACCAGCGACGAGGGCTGGCGCCGCGTCATGGCGGTGAACCTCGACGGCGCTTTCTACTGGGCGCGCGCGGTGCTTCCCCACATGAGGAAGCGCGGCTGGGGCCGCATCATCAACGTGGGCTCGCTCGCTGCAAAGACAGGCGGGCTCACGGCCGGCGCCGCGTACGCGACTTCCAAGGGGGCGCTGGCGGCCCTCACCTTCGCACTCGCGCGCGAGGTGGCACCCGACGGCGTGACGGTGAACGCGATCGCCCCCGCCTACGTGAAGACCCCCATGACCACCGAGCAGCTGAACGAGGCGCAGCGGCGCCAGCTGCTGGCGCAGATTCCCGTCGGACGTTTCTGCGAGCCCGAGGAATTCGCGCACGCGGTGCGCTTCCTCGCATCCCCCCTCGCGGGATTCATCACCGGCGAACTGCTCGACGTGAACGGCGGCTTGCACATGGATTGAGCGAACCCCCGCGGGCTCCTACATTCGAATCGGATTCCTCTAATACAGCACGAAGTCGCACGCGGCGAAGATGGGGTCGGTACCCTCGACCCCGGAGCACTTGCATGAACCTGCCGCAATTCCGCAGCCTGCCTTCCACGCAGGAAGGCCGCGTGGGCTACATCCTTCTCTGGATGCTCGGCGTGCCTATCCCCATCCTTTTCCTCATCTATCTCCTGCGCGGCTGCACCTGACGGGGAGTTTGTAGGAGATATCCGACGGCGGTATCAGGCGTGACGGAAGCGGCACTTCCAACGCTTCTTACAGACCTGTCGTCGGACCCGCACGGATCATGGCCTCCACGTGGTCGCGCGAACCCTTTCGCGCTTCCCAACGGCAATACCGGAGGGAACATGAGACGAGCGATGTTCGTGATGTTGGGAACGAGCGCTTTCTTATCCAGTGCCGCGGCGTTGGGCATCGGTGCCGGCTCGGCGGGGCCCGCCCAGGGCTTGTCCCGCGGGGAATACCTGGCAGCGATGCGTGACATCGACACGGCCCGCGCGGATGTGCAGGCGCGTTGCGATGCGATGGCCGGGCTGCAGGCACGTGACCTGTGCCGGGTCGAGGCCGCCGCATCCGAAATGCTGCGCGCCGCCGAGCTGGAGCAGGCCTACCGCCGTTCCGAGGGCTCGTCCCGGGCTTTGCAACGCGCCCGCATCGATGCGCGCTACCAGGTCGACCGCGCGCGCTGCGGCACGCTGGGCGGCTTCAAGCGCGACAAGTGCCTGGTGAAGGCCCATGCCGCGAAAGGCCGCGCGATGCTGGACGCCGCGGCTCCCTACGAAGTGAGGTTTTGAACGACATGACCACGGTTCACCGCTACACACTGCTTCTCGTCGCCGCGCTGCTCGCCGCCCTCCTCGGCGGCTAGGCAAAGCGGGGCCGTCAGGACGGCTGCGACGCCCCGCGCGGCAGCCCCGCGAACCCGCGGCTCGCCCGCTCCTCGTGGAGGAAGCGCATGAGCTCGCTCTCCTCCAGCGGCGGGCGGCAGTAGAACCCCTGGAATTCGTCGCAGCCCTCGGCGCGCAGCAGGTCGACCTGGTCCTGGTACTCGACGCCCTCGGCGACCACGCTCATCTTCAGGCTGTGCGCCATCGCGATGACCGCGCGCGTGATCGCGACGTCGTCGCCGTTGTGCGGCAGGTCGCGCACGAACGAGCGGTCCACCTTCAGCTGGTTGATCGGGAAGCGCTTGAGGTAGCCGAGCGACGAGTGCCCGGTGCCGAAGTCGTCGATCGCCAGCCCCACGCCCATGCGGCGCAGGCCCTCCATCACGTCCACGGCGCGCTCCACGTCCTTCATCACCATGGTCTCGGTGATCTCGATCTCGAGCATGTGCGGCGAGACGCCGGCGGCCTTGAAGATGGTGCCGAGCGAGGCGAGGAGCGCCGGCTCGTGGAACTGGCTCGCCGACAGGTTCACGGCGACCGTCAGGTTGATGCCCAGCG
>DATLEL010000376.1:0-5564 GCA_035525255.1 Usitatibacter sp. | reverse complement strand
AAACGTACTACAAGGAATTCGAGCGCGCGACGCGCGAGCCCGAGGAAGTGATCGCGATCTATTACGACAGCTATCGCAACCTGGTGGCCCAGGGCGTGATCAGCCCCTACGCGGGCCCGGCTGCTCCTCGTCCCTTCCCATCCGGCTTCGTCGCCGACCCTCCCGCTCGCAACCGCTGGTAGCGGGATCCCGATCTCCTAGAATGGCGGGATGGGGGAGACGGACGAGGAGCTGATGCTCGCGTATGCAGGCGGCGATGCCGCGGCGTTCGAGCGCCTCTATGCGCGGCACAAGGGGCCGCTCTTCCGCTACGTGCTGCGCTCGGTGAAGGGTCGTGGCGAAGCCGAGGAGCTCTTCCAGGACATCTGGATGAAGGTGATCGAGGCGCGCAGCCGCTACGCGCCCCAGGCCAAGTTCACGACCTGGCTCTACACGGTCGCGCACCACCGCCTGGTGGACCACTGGCGCGCGAAAGGGCTCACCACCGTGTCGCTGGACGAGGATGAAAGCACCGTCGCCGAGCCCGTGGCGGCGCCCTCGAGCGAGCCGCACCGCATCGCCGAGGCGGCCGACACCCACGCGCGCCTCACCGCCGCCCTCGCCGCGCTGCCCCTCGCGCAACGCGAGGCATTCCTGCTGCACCATGAGGGAGAGCTCACCGCGGCCGAGATCGCCGCGGCCACCGGGACCCACGAGGAGGCGGCGAAGAGCCGCCTGCGCTACGCGATGAACAAGCTGCGGGAGGTGATCGGCGATGGCTGAGCGCGACGACGACGTCTCGCGCCGCTATCGCGCGCTCGCGCGCGAGGAGCCGCCCGCGGCCCTCGATGCCGCGATCCTCGCCGCGAGCCGGCGCGCGGTCGGCGCGCGTCCCGGCGGCGCGCGCCGTTGGGCCGGCCCCGTCTCGATCGCCGCGGTGCTGGTGCTCGGCATCGGCGTCTCGCTGCGCATGCAGCAGGAGCGCCCGGGGATCGAGACCGCGGCGCCGACCACGGAGCCCGCGGCGCAAGCGCCTGCAAAGCCTGCGGCGAGCTCGGAGGTGCAGGCGCAGGCGCCCGCTTCGATAGCGCCCGCCCCGCCGCCCGCACAAAAACGGGTCTCACCGCCGCCGCCGCCCGAAGCGCTCGCCAAGCGCAAGGTCGTGCCCACCGAGAACGCCGCCCGCGCCGACAGCTCGTCACGCGATGCCGCGGCCCCGGATCAGCGCGCCCCGATGCGCGATCCTTCGCCTGAGCCCTCACGTCGCGAGGAGCCGCAAGTAGCAGCCGCCGCACCGCCGCCCGCTCCCGCGTCCGCGCCGGCACCGGCCGCCGCACCCGCGCCGGCCCTGCGCGCCAAGAGCGAGCGCGCCATGAGCTTGAACGGCACGAGGGAATCGCGCGCCCAGGATGCGATCGCCGATCCCCGCACCGTCGAGCTGGAGCGCATCGCGAAGCTGCGCGCCGAGGGCCGTCACGCCGATGCCGACCGCGCGCTGGAGGAATTCCAGCGCACCCACCGCGACTACCGCATCCCGGAAGCGATGTGGGAACGCGTGCGCCCGAGGTAGCGCCATGTCGGAGATGCGCCGCGCCGCGGCGAGCCTGGTCGAGCGGCGCGTCGAGCGCTTCGAGAGCCGCTACGGCCTGGAGGAATCGCGCTCGCGGGTCGATGACGCGCTGGCGCGCTCACGCCACCACGACTTGGCGTTTTTCGTCCCCGAGTGGAGCGTGGACGGCGGCAAGGTGTCGCTGCAGGCCACCTTCGAGCCCGCGCCGCGCATCCCGCTCATGCTGCGAGTGACGTCGCTGGTGTTCGTGGCGATGGTCGCGGCGAGCGCATGGGTGCTGCTATCGAGCGAGGATCACGGCGCGTTGCGCTTCCTGCTCCCCCTCGGCACCGCGCTCGGCGTGCTGGCGCTTCCGTTCGCCACGCTGGCGCTCGCATCGAATCGCGCCGCGCGCGAAGCGCAGGTGCGCCGCGCCGTGCGCCGCGCCATCGTCGAGGACGACGCGCGCGTGCCCCAGCCCGCCCGCGATCCCCGCTAGCCCACCCACTTGCGCGCGTTGCGGAAGATGCGCATCCACGGCGAATCCTCGCCCCATCCCTCGGGATGCCATGAAAGCGCCACGGTGCGGAAGACGCGCTCCGCGTGCGGCATGAGGATGGTGAAGCGCCCGTCCGGCGTGGTGACCGCGGTGATTCCCTCTGGCGAGCCGTTGGGGTTGTAGGGGTAGGCCTCGGTGGGCTTGCCGCGGTTGTCGACGTAGTGCGCGCCCACGAGGTACCGGCACGCCTCCATCTGCTTCGCGTCCTTGAAGACCGCCCGCCCCTCGCCGTGGGCGGTTGCGACCGGGATGCGACTGCCCTCCATGCCGGCGAACAGGATCGACGGCGACTTGCGGATCTCGAGCGTGGTGAGACGCGCCTCGTATTGCTCCGAGACGTTGCGCTCGAAGTGCGGCCAGCTCGCCGCCCCCGGGATGATGTCCTTCAGGTTCGACATCATCTGGCAGCCATTGCACGCTCCCAGCGCGAAGGAATCGTCGCGGCGGAAGAAGGCCTCGAACTCGTCGCGCGCACGGGGATTGAAGAGGATCGACTTGGCCCAGCCCTCGCCCGCGCCGAGCACGTCGCCATAGCTGAAGCCGCCGCACGCCGTGAACGCCTTGAAGTCCGCGAGCGAAATGCGACCGGCGATGATGTCGCTCATGTGCACGTCCACGGCGGCGAAGCCGGCGCGGTCGAACGCGGCCGCCATCTCCACCTGCCCGTTGACGCCCTGCTCGCGCAGCACCGCGATGCGCGGCCGGGCCCCGCGCGCGATGAACGGCGCGGCGATGTCCTCGGCGGGATCGAACGTGAGCCGCGGCGAGATTCCCGGGTCTCCCTCATCGGCGATGCGCGCGTATTCCTGGTCCGCGCAGGCCGGGTTGTCGCGCAGGCCCTGCAGGTGGTGCGTCACCTCCGACCACGCGCGATGCAGGGTCGCGCGCCTCTCGGCCAGCAGCGGCTTGCCGTCGAGGATCACGCGCACTTCGCCTTCGGCATTGGGATGGCCGATCACGTGCGACATGGCCGAGAGCCCGGCTTCCCGCAGCCGCGCCATCACCGCATCGCGATCGGACCGGCGCACCTGCAGCACCGCCCCCAGCTCCTCGTTGAAGAGGGCCGCCAGCACGCGCTCCTGCACGTCGCCGGCGAGCACGTCGGACTGGCGCTCGTGACCATCGACATCGAGCCGCCGCGCGTCCAGGGCCAGGGTATCCATGTAGAGGGTGACACCAACACGACCCGCGAACGCCATCTCGCACACCGTGGCGAAGAGGCCGCCATCGGAACGATCGTGATAAGCGAGTAGCTTCCCCGCGGAGTTCAATGCCTGGGTCGCTTCGAAGAATCCGGCCAGGCGCGCCGCATCGTCGAGGTCCGGCGCCTCGTCGCCCAGCTGGGAGTGCACCTGCGCGAGCACCGAGCCGCCGAGGCGGTTGCGGCCCGCCCCCAGGTCGACGAGCACCAGCTCGGTTTCGCCCGCGTCGGTGCGCAGCTGCGGAGTGAGCGTCCTGCGAACATCGGTGACCGGCGCGAATGCCGAGACGATGAGCGACAGGGGTGCGGTGACCGACTTGGCCTCGCCGCTCTTCGCGTCGTTCCAGGTGGTCTTCATGGACATGGAGTCCTTGCCCACCGGGATCGAGATGCCGAGCGCGGGACAGAGCGCCATGCCTACCGCGCGCACGGTGTCGAAGAGCGTCGCGTCCTCGCCCGGATGACCGGCGGCGCACATCCAGTTGGCCGAAAGCTTGATGTCGCCGAGGCGCGCGATCGGAGCCGCGGCGATGTTGGTCACCGCCTCTCCCACCGCCATGCGCCCCGATGCGGGTCCATCGATCAACGCGAGCGGCGTGCGCTCGCCGATCGCCATCGCCTCGCCGCGATACGTCTTGAAGCCGAAGGCAGTGACCGCGCAATCCGCCACCGGCACCTGCCACGGCCCCACCATCTGGTCCCTGGCGCTCAACCCGCCGACCGTTCGGTCGCCAATGGATATCAAGAACGTCTTGTCTGCAACCGTTGGGCACCGCAACACGTTCACGGCTGCGGTGCGCAAGGAAATGCCGTGAGTTTCGAGAGGGTCCGGCTGCCGTCCCCGCCTCTTTACTACTCTGTCCATTTTTGGCGGCTTGCCCAGCAGCACTTCCAGCGACATGTCCACCGCCTGGTCGCCCAGCAGTGGATCGTCCACTCGCAGCTGCCCGTCGCCACGCGCCTCTCCGACCACCGCGAAGAGGCAGCGCTCGCGCTCGCAGATCGCGCGGAATGCCTCGAGGCGCTGCGGCGAAATCGCGAGCACGTAGCGCTCCTGCGATTCGTTCGACCAGATCTGCATCGGCGTCATGCCCGGCTCTTCGATGGGAATGCAGCGCAGGTCGAACCCCGCGCCCACGCCGCCCGAATGCGCGAGCTCCGGGAACGCGTTCGAAAGCCCGCCCGCGCCGACGTCATGGATCGAGAGGATCGGGTTGTCGCCGCCCATCTGCCAGCACGCGTCGATCACTTCCTGGCAGCGGCGCTCCAGCTCCGCGTTGGCGCGCTGCACCGAATCGAAGTCGAGGGATTCCACGTTCTGGCCGGAGCTCATGGAGGATGCGGCGCCGCCGCCCAGGCCGATGAGGAACCCGGGGCCGCCCAGCTGGATGAAGAGCGTGCCCGCGGCGAGCGGCTTCTTGTGGGTGTGCGCCGCGGAGATGTTGCCGTAGCCGCCCGCCAGCATGATGGGCTTGTGGTAGCCGCGCACCTCGCCTTCGCTCGCCAGCTCGAAGGCGCGAAAGTAGCCCGCGAGATTCGGGCGGCCGAACTCGTTGTTGTACGCGGCGCCGCCGATGGGGCCGTCGATCATGATCGACAGCGCCGAGGCGATGCGCCCGGGCTTGCCGTAATCGCTCTCCCACGGCTGGGTCGCGCCGGGGATGCGCAGGTTGGACACCGAGAATCCCGTGAGCCCCGCCTTGGGACGAGCGCCGGTGCCGGTCGCACCTTCGTCGCGGATCTCGCCGCCCGCGCCCGTGCCTGCGCCTGGATGCGGCGCGATCGCCGTCGGGTGGTTGTGCGTCTCCACCTTCATCAGGATGTGCGTCATGCCGCCGTGGTAGCCCCAAGCGCCTCCCGGCGCGGGGAAGAAGCGGTCGATCTCGGCGCCCTCCATCACCGCGGAGTTATCCGAGTACGCGACCACGGTGCCGCGCGGATTCTTCTCGTGGGTATTCCGGATCATCCCGAAGAGCGACTTCGCCTGCGGCTCGCCGTCCACGGTCCACGACGCGTTGAATATCTTGTGGCGGCAGTGCTCCGAATTCGCCTGCGCGAACATCATGAGTTCGACGTCGGTCGGATTGCGTCCGATACGCGTGAAGTTCTCGAGCAGGTAGGCAATTTCGTCGGCGGACAGCGCGAGGCCCATCTGCCGGTTGGCGCGCTCGAGTGCATCCCGCCCGCCGGCAATCACGTCGATCGTGGCAAGCGGCTGCGGTTCGTGCGTGCGGAAGAGGCGCTCAACCTCGTCGAACGACGTGAAGACTGCCTCC
>DATLEL010000373.1:0-11259 GCA_035525255.1 Usitatibacter sp. | reverse complement strand
AGATTTCCGAAGGCGACGCGCCGCCCGCTGCCCGGCGCGTTGAGGTTCACCAGCAGCGCGAGGAGGCCGCTGCCCAGGTTGGCGCCCAGCACGAGGCAGAGCGCCACGGGCACGGCGACCACGCCGGACGCGGCGAGCGTGGCACACAGCAGCACCACCGCGAGGCTCGACCACGAGATGATGGCGACGGCCGCGCCGATCAACATGTCGAGCAGCGGATCGCCGGAGAGCGTGCCGAAGATCACGCGCATGCCGTGCGCTTCGGTGATGGGGCGCGTGGCCTGCATGACCAGTTGCAGGGCGAGGATCATGAGGCCGAGTCCGATCAGGACGCGGCCGATCTGCCCCAGGCGCATCTCGCGCCGCGACAGGAAGGTCGCGACGCCGAAGACGATCAGGAGCGGCGAGAGCCACGAGAGGTTGAGCGAGAAGAGCTGCGCCAGCAGCGACGTGCCGACATCGGCGCCGAGCATGATGGCGAGCGCCGAGGCGAGGCCGATGAGTCCCTGCGACACGAAACTGCTGGTGATCAGCGCCGTGGCGCTCGAGGACTGCACCACGCCGGTCACGCCCAGGCCCGCCACGAAAGCCGAGAAGCGATTGCTGGTGCTCTTCGAGAGCACGCGCCGCAGGTTCGTGCCGAACACGCGCAGGACACCGGTGCGCACGATGTGCGTGCCCCAGACGAGCAGGGCCACGCTGGCGAGGAGGTTGAGAAGCGTCTGCACTTGTTCTAGTTCGACTCCATGCCCTAATTTAACCCCACGGCAGGCTGAATGTCTTGAGGTTCGTGAAGCTCTTCACCGCTTCCTGCACGCCTTCCTTGTAGCCGAGGCCCGAATCCTTGATGCCGCCGAAGGGGGTCAGCTCGAGGCGATAACCCGGCACCTCGCGCACGTTGACGGTCCCCACCTGCAGCTCGGAGACGAAGCGCGTGATGTAGTCGAGGCGGTTGGTGCACACCGCCGAGGAGAGCCCGTAGGCGGTGCCATTGGAGATCGCGATCGCCTCGTCGATGGTGCGGAAGCGGATGACGGGCGACACCGGTCCGAAGGTTTCCTGCTTCACCAGCGTCATCTCCGGCGTCACGCGATCGAGCACCGTCGGCGAGTAGAGCGCTCCGCGCCGCTCGTTGCCGGCGAGGAGACGCGCGCCCTGGGCGACGGCCTCGTTCACGCGCGCCTCGAAGAGCTTCGCCGCCGCCTCGTCGATGACGGTGCCCATGTCCATCGCGGCATCCATCGGGTCGCCATGCTTCCATGCGCGCGTCTTGTGGAGCAGCAGCTCGGTGAAGCGCTCCGCCACGCCCTCCTGCACCAGCATCCGTTTCACCGCCGTGCAGCGCTGCCCGCTGTTCTTGTACGAGCCTTGCGCGGCGAGGGTCGCGGCCTCCTCGAGGTCGGCGTCCTCCATGACGATGATCGGGTCGTTCCCGCCCAGCTCCAGCACGATGCGCCGGTAGCCGGCTTTCGCCGCGATCGACTTGCCCACCGCGACGCCGCCGGTGAACGTCACCAGGTCCACGTTCTCGTTGGTGATGAGCTCGTCCGCGATCTCGCGCGGGTCGCCCGTGATGACCTGGAACATCTCGCGCGGCAGGCCCGCCTCGTAGAGGATCTCCGCCAGGTAGTACGCCGACATGGGCGTCTTCTCCGAGGGCTTGAGCACCATGCGGTTGTTGGTGGCGATGGAGGGTGCCACTTTGTGCGCCACCTGGTTCATCGGGTGGTTGAAGGGGGTGATCGCGGAGATGACACCGAGCAGCGGCTCGCGGCGCGTGAAGACGCGCCGGCTCTTGCCATGGGGCGTCAGGTCGCAGGAGAACGCCTGGCCATCGTCCCGCAGCGCTTCCATGGCGCTGAAGGTGAGCACGTCGCAAACGCGGCCCACCTCGTAGGTCGAGTCCTTGCGGGAGAGTCCCGACTCGCGGGTGATGAGGTCGGACGCGGCCTCGGTGCGCTCGCGCAGCAGCGCCGCCGCCTTCTGCATCACCGTCGCGCGCTCGTAGCGCGTGAGCACCGGCTTGTACGCCCGCGCCTGGGCGAAAGCGCGCCGCACGTCGTCGACCGAGGCCTTGCGCACCGTGCCGACGACTTCGCCGGTAAACGGATAGCGGACCTCGATCACACCCTGCTTGCCGGCGCGGTCGTTCACGATGCGGCCCTTTCCCGTTCCTCGCTCTTCGCGCCTTGCGCCTCGAGGTGGTTCAACGCGATGTCGAGGATGTCGAAATTGCGCAGCCGCCGGGTAGGCATGTCCACGGCGCGGCGGTTGAAGAGCAGCGGGACCGTTTGCTCCGAGATGCCGCCGTGGGAGCGCAGCGGCGCGTCGAGCCCGGAGAGGTCGTGGCGCGCAGCGCTGGTGCCGAGGACCACGTGACGGGTGGAGACGACCACGAGGTCTCCCACGCGATCGCGCGGCAGCTCGAAGCGCTTGCACGCTTCCACGTTGTCCAGCACTACCTCGATGCCCTCCATCGCTTCCAGCCGGTCGGCGACGGTGTGCAGGTCTTCGACTCCGTCCACGTAGATGGTGGCGAAGGAGCCGAGCGCGCCGTGGTGCACCACATAGGGATCGGTAATGGGCAGGATCACGCGGGCGCTGTCGTGGCCGATCCATTCGTCCACCAGGTCCTGGAGGTAGATCACGTTGGGCGTGCCGTCCGCATGGGTCTTGGCGTTCATGCCGTGGTCCGCGGTGAGCGCGATCACGGCGCCCATGGAATCCATCTTCGCGAGGTAGCGGTCCATCATCGCGTAGAACTTGTTGGCGCCCTCGGTGCCGGGCGCGAACTTGTGCTGGATGTAGTCGGTGGTGGAGAGGTACATGAGGTCCGGCCGGCGCGTCTCCAGGAGCTTCACGCCCGCCGCGAACACGAACTCCGAGAGCTCCGCGCTGTACACCGACGGCACCGGCATGCCGACCAGGCCCACCACGTCGTCGATGCCATTTTCGGCGAGTGTCGCTTCCGCGGCCTTCTCCGAGGAGAAGCAGATGCCTTTCATGCGATGGCCGAGGAGCTTGCGCAGCTTGTCCTTGGCGGTCACCACCGCCAGCTTGGCGCCCGCATTGGAGAACGCCGCCAGCACCGTTCCCGCGCGCAGGTACTTCGGGTCGTTCATCATCACTTCGGCGTCGGCATCCCGGTCGTAGAAGTAATTTCCGCAGATCCCATGCACCGCCGGCGGCCGGCCGGTGACAATGGACAGGTTGTTGGGGTTGGTAAAAGAGGGGACGACGCAGTCGGCCTTGAATGCCGATCCTTCGGCAAGCAGGCGCGCGATGAAGGGCGCGACACCCGCCGCCGCGGCTTCGGTGAGGTAGTCGTATTCGCAGCCGTCCACGCAAACCACCACGAGGGGCTCGCTCATCCAGCGATAGCGCCGGCCGTTCACTTCGATCGATTTCATTGCGGACTCCTTCGAACCCAATTGTAAGGCTCTGGCGCCCGCGGCAGCGGACCACGCCTCGCGGCGTGGTCCATCCGGGTCAGCCGTGCACCTCGGCCGCGCCGCTGATGAGCGTCGAAAGCTTCGAGGTCTCGCGCGTGTAGGGCACCACCACGTTGGCGAACGCGCGCTGCGAGTCGAGCACCTTCTTGAAGAACGGATCCTTCGCCTCGAGCGCCGCGAGGACCTTCTTCGCCGACTTGATGAACGCCGGCGCGTAGTCGGGCGGGGCGTCGAACATCGTCACGCCCTTCGCCTTGATCTGCACCAGCGCCTTGGCGTTCTCATGCGAGAAGTACAGCATCGCGTCGAAGAGCGAGGTGGTGAGCGCCACCTCCACGATCGTCTTCAGGTCCTCGGGCAACGCACGCCATTTCGCGCCGTTGATCACGATGTCGGCGATGTCGATCGCCTGGTGCAGGCCCTGGATCGAGTAGAACTTGAAGACGTCGTGCAGCCCCAGGGGAAGGTCGTTGGCGGGGTTGATCCACTCGACGCCGTCGATGATGCCGCGCTCGGCCGCCGGGATGAGCTCCTGGCCGGGAAGGTTCATCGGCACGCCGCCCATGTCCTTCAGCACGTCGCTCGGCAACCCCGAGGAGATGCGGAAGCGCAGCTTGGTGAATTCCGCGACCGAGGTGATCGGCTTCTTGAACCAGCCGAAGCACTCGGGGCCGTCGGGCGCATAGAGGAACGGCATCACGTCCGCCTTGAGCATCTTCTGGTAGTACTCGAGGTAGAGGTCGCGCCCGCCGCCGCGCATGTACCACGCGAGCTGCCCCATCTGGTCCAGGCCGCTGCCGGAGCCGCCCAGCGGCGCGCTGAAGAGCCCGCCTGCCGGGTGCTTGCCGGTCGCGTAGTGCGTCCACCACTGGCCGGAATCGATCACGCCCTTGTTCACCGCGTCGAGGATCTCGAACGGGTTCACGATGGCGCCGCTGGTGAGCACCTCGATCTTGAGGCGCCCGTTGGACATCTTGTCGACGTTGGTGGCGAATTTGTTGAGCAGCACCATGTGCGGCGTCCCGGCCGGGTTGGCGCTCTGCAGCTTCCAGCGGAACTGGATAGGCGCTTGCGCGAGCGCGGGGCCCGCGGCGGCCGTGGCGGCGAGCCCTGCGCTCGCCCCTGCGAGAAATTTCCTGCGTTCCATTCGGTTGCCCTCCTTGGGTTGTATACCGCTCATTTCGTCCCGAACATCATGTTCGGGAGCACCAGGATCACCTGCGGGAAGAAGTACAGGATCAGCACCGCGATCCACTGCAGCGCCATGAAGGGCAGCATGCCCTTGTAGATGTCGGCCAGGTCCCACTGCGGCATGATTCCCTTGAGGTAATAAGCCGACAGCGCCACCGGCGGCGATAGCCAGCAGGTCTGCAGCGTGACCGCGAGCAGGATGCTGAACCACACCATGTCCACCTTCATCGCCTGCAGCAGCGGCATGAAGATCGGCACGATGATCACCACGATGGGCACCCACTCGAGCGGCCAGCCGAGGATGAAGCAGGTGACGAGGATCGCGAGGATGAGGAACGTGGGCGAGATGTCCCACTGCACCAGGGTCTGCGCGATGAAGGCCGGCGTCCCCAGCGCGGAGAACACGGATCCGAGGAAGGTAGACGCGACGAGCAGGATCATGACCATGCTCGAGGTCTGCGCGGTACGGAACACCGAGTCCTTGAAGACCGCCCATGTGAGCCGGCCGTGCGCCGCGGTGACGAGCAGCGCGCCCACGCAACCGATCGCTGCACCCTCGGTCGGCGTGGCCCAGCCCGAGACGATGGAGCCCAGGGTCGCGATGATGAGCGCCGCGGGCGGAATGAGGCCGATGAAGAATTCCTTCGCGAGGTGCAGCGCGCCGGTGCTGCGGTCTTCCACGGCGAGCGGCGGCCCCAGCTTCGGGTTCATCCATACGCGCACCATCGTGTAGACGAGGTAGAGGCTCGCCAGCAGCAGCCCCGGCAGCAGCGCGCCGGCGTAGAGCCGGGCGACGGAGACCTGCAGCACCGGTCCCATCACCACCAGCATGACGCTGGGCGGAATCAGGATGCCGAGCGTGCCGCCGGCGCAGATGGTTCCCGCGGACAGCTTCACGTCGTAGCCTACTTTCATCATCACCGGCGCTGCCATGAGCGCGATGATGGTGACCGAGGCGCCGACGATGCCGGTCGCCGCCGCGAACAGCGTCGCCGTGAAGATGGTCGCCAGGTAGAGCGAGCCGTGCACGCGCCCGAAGAGCAGCAGCACCGCGTGGAAGAGCCGCTTCATCAGGCCCGCGCTCTCCAGCACGTAGCCCATGAACGTGAACATCGCCACGGCCGCAAGCACCGTGTCCATCATCGTCCCGAAGACCTGGTAGGTCATCAGGTGGAAGACGCGCTCGCCGAGCCCGATGTAGCCGAAGACGATGCCGAGGAAGATCAGCGTGAACGAAATCGGGAAACCGCCCAGGATCACGACGAACAGCAGGCCGAGCAGTATCAGTCCAAGGATCTCGGGACTCATGCGATCTCGCTCGGGCCGGCCTGGTGGCGGTAGTCGATTCCGGTGCGCAGGGTCTTGAAGCATTTCAGCACTTCCGAGATGCCCTGCACCAGGATCAGCGCCGCGGACAGCGGGATCACCGACTTGTACCAGTACGCCGGCGGCCGCCAGGTGGTCATGAGGCTCTCCTTGAGGTCCCAGGATTCGGCGGCGAAATCCCAGCAGAACCAGGTGAAGAGCGCCATCCCGGGAAGGAAGAGCAGCAGGTACTGCGCGATGTCCATCCGCACCTGGGTCCTGAGCGACCATTTGTTCGAGAAGAAATCCGTGCGGATGTGCTTCTGCAGGTAGAGCGTGTACGCGCCGGCGAGGAAGAAGTGCGCCCCGTAGGCCATGGTCGCGATGTCGTTGGCCCACATCGTCGGCCGGAAGAACTTGCGCGCGATCACCTCGTAGACCAGCACCACGAACATCGGCACGATCAGCCAGGCGACCGCCTTGCCCGACCAGATGCTGAGGGTGTCGATCGCGTCGGTGACCCGATCGAGCCAGTCTCGTTGCGGGAGGGTGCTCATCGCGAAGCTCCAATGAAGTTGCGCCCGCGCACGCCGCCCATGGCCTCGGCCACCATGCGTTGCGATTCGGCGTCGTCCACGCCGTATGCGCTGAATTCGGTGTCCACTCCGACGCTCGCCAGGAAAGCGGCGAGCCTGCGGGGCGCATTGGCGAGGTCGCCGTCGAACACGGCGGCGAGCACCGCGTCGCGGCCGGGATCGGCGCCGATGGCGCGCCCCAGGACCATCGGCAGCGTGAACGAGCACGCGATGCCGTGCGGCAGGCCGAAGCGCAGCGTCATCTCGTACGAGATCGAATGGGCGAGCGCGGTCTTGGTGTTGGAGAACGCGAGGCCGGCCTTGAGGGCGGCCATCGCCATGCGGCCGCGGAGCGCGACGTCCTTCGGGGCGGCCATCAATGCCGGCAACGTGGCCATCACCTCCCTTGCCGCGGCGACCGCGTGGGTGTCGGAAACGGGATTCGCGTTCACATTCCAGATCGACTCGAGCGCATGCGACAGCGCATCGAGTGCGCTTTGCACGGTCACCGACGCCGGCAACGTGAGCATCAGCTCGGGATCGATGAGCGCGCACTCCGGCCACGTCTCGCGCAGGTGCAGCGAATGCTTTTTCCGGGTGGCTCGCTCCCAGAGGGTCGCCCACGGCGTGACTTCACTGCCGGTGCCCGCGGTCGTGGGGATGGCGACCAGCGCTTTCGTACGGTGTGGCGTGAACGTGCCGCCCTTGGCGAGGAGCGCCAGCAGCTCGTCGAAGCCGCCGCTCGCCGTGCCGACCATCAGCGCCTTGGCGGTATCGATCGCGCTGCCGCCGCCGAGCGCCACCACCGTTTCGCAGTCGGCGTGGTCGCGCCAGAAGCGCTGGTACATGGGGGCGAGATACGCGACGTCGGGATTGGGCTCGATGCGATCCTCGACGCCCACAAGCTGCGCGTCCAGGAGATCGCGCACGCGGGCGACCAATCCGAGGGCCTCGGCCTCGGGAAAAGTCACCAACACGGCGCGCCGGCCGGCGAGCACCTCCGGCAGCTCGCGCAGCGCGCCCGCGCCGAAGCGAATCGCCACCGGGTTCTGGTATCGGTACGACAAATCCCCTCCGCGCTGCTGTTTCCGGTTCTACCGCCGGTGACGCAGGGTGCCCCGCCGCCGCTCCATAGATCAAATAGTTTTATTTGCAGCGATCCATTCAACAAAGCTATTGTGGCGTCGGGAGGGCGCCAATGCGGCTCACGCAACTGAGGTCGTTCCATGCCGTGGCGCGCGCCGGGGGATTCACCGGCGGCGCGAAGCTGCTGCACATCAGCCAGCCGACCGTCACCACCCAGGTGCGTTTCCTCGAGGAGACCTACGGCTGCGAGCTCTTCTATCGCCGCGGCCACAAGGTGAGCCTCACGCCGCTCGGGGAGCAGCTCTACGAGCTGGCGCAGAAGATCTTCACCCTCGAGAGCGAAACGGTGCACCTGCTGGAGGATTCGGGCGAGCTGCGCTCGGGCCACCTGCGCGTGGGCGCGGTGGGGCCGTTCCACGTGACCGAGATGCTGGCGCGCTTCAACCAGCGATTTCCCGGCCTGCAGGTGTCGGTGCGCGTGGGCAACTCGGAGGCGGTGCTGGAATCGCTGGTGGACTACCAGACCGACGTCGCGGTGCTCGCGCAGCTGAACCAGGACCCGCGCTTCCATTCGGTCCCCTATAGCCGCCACCCGATCGTGGTGTTCGTGCCCCGCGCGCACCGTTTTGCGCGGCGCAAGTCGATACGCATCCAGGAGCTGGAGGGCGAGCGCATGATCCTCAGGGAATTGGGGTCCACCACGCGCAAGGCCCTCGACGACGCGCTGAAGAAGGCGGGCGTGACCCCGCGGATGGTGATGGAGATCGGCAGCCGCGAGGCGATCCGGGAAGCGGTGATCATGGGCGTGGGAATCGGGGCGGTTTCCGAGATCGAATACATTCCCGATCCGGAGATTCGCATGGTGCGCGTGAGCAACGCGCAGATGCACACGCATGCCCACGTCGTGTGCCTCGAAGAGCGGCGCGGCGCGCGGTTGGTGAAGGCGTTTCTCGAGATCGTGGACGAGTTGCAAAAGCGGCGGTAATAATGGTGCGGCCACTGTGCCGCACCCAACCCAGCCAGCACCCAGGAGAGGATTCCCATGAAACGCCATTTCGCCCGCGTGACGGGATGCGCCGCCATCGTGTTGGCGCTCGCATCCGGCGCCGCCAGCGCCCAGAAGACCGAGCTGCTGGTCTACACCGCCCTCGAAACCGACCAGCTCAAGGCCTACTCCGAGTCGTTCCAGAAGACCAACCCAAACATCGAGCTCAAGTTCGTGCGCGACTCCACCGGGGTCGTGACCGCGAAGCTGCTGGCGGAGAAGGCGAATCCGCAGGCCGACGCGATCCTCGGGGTCGCCGCGTCCTCCATGGAGATCTTCCGCCAGGAGGGCATGCTCGCGGCGTACGCGCCGGCGGGCTTCTCCACGCTCAACGCGCGCTATAGCGACTCGAACCAGCCGCCCTACTGGGTGGGCCAGGACGTGTTCGCGGCGGTCGTCTGCTACAACACGGTCGAGGGGCAGAAGAAGGGCATCCCCAAGCCCGAGACCTGGGCGGACCTGCTGAAGCCCGTCTACAAGGGGCAGATCACCATGCCGAACCCGGCATCGAGCGGCACCGGTTACTTCGACGTGACCGCGTGGCTGCAGACCATGGGAGAAGCGGGCGGCTGGAAATACATGGACCAGCTGCACGAGAACATCGCGCAGTACACCCACTCGGGCTCGAAGCCGTGCCGCCAGGCGGGCGCGGGCGAGTTCGTGGTGGGGATTTCCTTCGACTTCCGCGGCAACGACGTGAAGGCCAAGGGCTCGCCGGTGGAGCTGGTGTTCCCGAAGGAAGGGCTCGGCTGGGACATCGAAGCGGCCGGCATCATGAAGACCACCAAGAAGATGGACGCGGCGAAGAAGCTGATGGATTGGGTGGCTACCAAGGAAGCCAACGAGGCGTACTCGAAGAACTTCGCGATCGTCGCCCACCCCGCGGTGAAGCCCACGCTGCCGCATATCCCGGCGGACCTCGAGTCGCGCCTGATCAAGAACGACTTCGCCTTCGCCGCGAAGAACCGGGATCGCATCCTCGCCGAGTGGCAGAAGCGATATGCGGCGAAGAGTGAAAAGTGACTGATTTCCTCGAGCTCGCCGGAATCCGCAAGGAGTTCGGCGACTTCGCGGCGCTGAAAGGGGTGAGCCTTGGCATCGGCCAGGGCGAGCTGGTGTGCTTCCTCGGCCCGTCGGGCTGCGGCAAGACGACGCTCCTTCGGATCATCGCGGGGCTCGAGGTGCAGAGCGCGGGAACCATCGTGCAGGCGGGGCGGGACATCTCGCGCCTGCCTCCCATGGAGCGCGACTACGGCATCGTGTTCCAGTCGTATGCGCTCTTTCCCAACCTGTCGGTGCGCGACAACGTGGCCTACGGCCTCGTGAACCGTCGCATGGCGCGCGCGCAGCGCCACGCGCGCGTGGACGAGCTGCTGTCGCTGGTGGGCCTGCCCGAGAGCGCGGCCAAGTTTCCCAGCCAGCTCTCCGGAGGCCAGCAACAGCGCGTCGCCATCGCCCGCGCGCTCGCCACGTCGCCGGGCCTGTTGCTGCTGGACGAGCCGCTGTCGGCGCTGGACGCGCGCGTGCGTGTCCGGTTGCGTGGCGAGATTCGCGGGCTGCAGCAGCGGGTGGGCATCACCACCATCCTCGTGACCCACGACCAGGAAGAGGCGCTCTCCATGGCCGACCGCATCGTGGTCATGAAGGAGGGCGCCATCGAGCAGATCGGCACGCCCGCGGAGGTTTATGGCCGGCCGGCCACGCCGTTCGTGGCCGACTTCGTCGGCAAGACCAACCTCCTGCCCGCGACGCGCGCGGGCGAGGCCAGCGTGCAGGTTGGCGAGCAGCGCTTCCAGTGCCCGGTGATCGAAGGCGTGGCCAACGGCTCGCTGCGGATCTTCTTCCGTCCCGAGGACGTCGTGGTGCGCGGCGTCAACGGCAGCACGCCCAACTCGGCGGCCGCCGTGGTCGAGCGCATCGAATTCCTCGGCGCGTTCTCGCGCGTCACCTTCCGCCTCAATGGAATCGCCCAGCCCCTCACGGCCGACCTGTCGATGAACGACATGGCGGAATTCCATCCGAAGGCCGGCGACACGCTGCGCGTGGCCGTTCCGCCGGAGCGCCTGCGAGTGTTCGAGTGAGCAGCCGGGCGCAGCCGCCGCTCGCGCTGGGAACGCTGCCCGGCCGCACCGGAGGCCTGTCCGCGCATTGGAGCGACCGCGTCGGGCACGCGATGCTCATCCTGGCCGGCGTGCTGCTGGCGATCTTCCTGCTGGCGCCCCTCGCGACGCTGCTGGTGAAGAGCGTGCAGGACCGCGCCGGCGAATGGGTGGGGCTCGCGAACTTCGTCGAGTATTTCCACACGCCCGCGCTGCTGCGCTCCATCTGGAACAGCCTGTGGGTCTCGACGCTGGTGACCTGCCTCACCATTCCGCTCGCGTTCATGTTCGCCTACGCCCTCACGCGCAGCTGCATGCCGTTGAAGCCGCTTTTCAGGAACGTGGCGCTGGTGCCGATCCTCGCGCCCTCGCTGCTCGCCGCCATCTCCTTCATCTTCTGGTTCGGCAACCAGGGGGCGCTCAAGGCGCTGCTGGGCGGCGGGCAGATCTACGGCGCGCCGGGAATCGTGATCTCGCTCGTGTTCGCGACCTTCCCCCACGCGCTC
>DATLEL010000366.1:0-2215 GCA_035525255.1 Usitatibacter sp. | reverse complement strand
CGCGCGGCGACCATCGATTCGCAGCCGGTCGAGCTCACCACCGGCGACTTCGACATCCTCTGGCTGCTCGCTTCGCGCCAGGGCAACGTGGTGACGCGCGACGAGATCCTGCGCGTGGTGCGCGGCATCGACTACGACGGCCTCGACCGCTCGATCGACGCGCGCATCTGCCGGCTGCGCCGCAAGCTGCAGGACGCCGGCGGCGCGGAGTCGATGATCAAGACCGTGCGTCTGCGGGGGTACCTCTTCGCCGGCGAAGGCTAGCTTGAGGCGCGAGGGGCGAGGGGCGAGGGCCGAGGGCTAATGCTTCGCCTATTTTTCCGGCTGTACCTTTTCCTCATGCTGCCGGCCACGATCGCCTTCGTGGCCTTCATGTACATCACCGACCAGGTGATGGCCCAGCTCCACGCCGACCAGATGCGCGCCCGTGCCGTGGGAGCGTTCGATCGCGCGGAGCGAATCATCAGCGACACGCGCGTGCCCGACTGGCAGGGGCGCCTCAAGCTGATCGAGGAAACGTTCCGCGTCGAGCACGCCGTGGTGCCGCTTTCCAACGCGAGCGATGACTGGTTCATGTCGGGCTCCGAGCGCGAGCGGCTGCGCGACGGGCAGATCGCGTTCCGCGACCGCCCCGGCGGCGGCCAGGTGTACCTGCGCCGGCTGAAGGACAGCGACCGCGTGCTGCGCATCGAGTGGGTCGGCGCCTACGAGTACCTGATGCTGTATTACGCGATCATCCTCGGGCTCGTATCCGCCGCCCTGTGCGCGATCCTCTACCGCTGGGCGAAGCCGATGTGGCGCGACCTCGAGGCCATGAAGGCCGCGACGGCTCGTGTCGGGGCGGGCGATTTTGCCGTGCGCGCCGACGTGCGCAAGACGTCGCTCCTCGAGCCCATCGCCTCGGCGTTCAACGGCATGGCCGAACGCGTGCAGGCGCTGCTGCAGTCCCACCGCGACCTGGAGCAGGGCGTCGCCCACGAGCTGCGTACGCCGCTCGCCCAGCTGAAGTTCGACCTGGAGCTCGCGCGCACCAGTGCCACCGACGGCGACCGCGAGGCGCGCTTCACCGCCATGGAGCGCGACGTGACCGACCTCGAGGAGCTGGTGAACGAGCTGCTGGTGCTCGCGAACCTGCGCGAGGCGCCGCCATACGCGCCGCGCTCGCTGCCGGCGCGCGAGGTGGTGGCGGAGGTCATCCGGCGCGCGAGCGAGGAGATGCGCTCCACCGGCCGCAGCGTCGCCATCGAGCCGCCGCGCCACCTCCCGGACACCATCACCTGCGACGCGAAATACATGTCCCGCGCGCTGGTGAACGTGCTGCGCAACGCCCTTCGCTATGCCGACGAGAAGGTCGCCGTCACCGTGGAGAAAGCCGGCGGGCGCACGGTGATCAACGTGGACGACGACGGCCCGGGCGTGCCGCCCGAGGAACGCGAGCGCCTCTTCCTTCCCTTCGCCCGCGCCGAGGGCAGCCGGGGACGCGAGACAGGGGGCGTGGGATTGGGCCTTGCGATCGTGAAGAGCGTCGCCGAGTGGCACGGCGGCGAGGCGCGCATCTCCGACTCGCCGCTGGGCGGCGCGCGCGTCTCGATCAGCTGGTAATCAATTAACCAGGTACTTTCCTGGCCTTCGCGCGCGGGCGCGCGCGCACCGCGGGCTCGACTCCCCGGCGGCGCGTGGGCCTGGCGTGGGCCTTGAGCCAGGGCTCGAGCTCGCTCGCGGGAAGCGGCGGGCAGATGAGGTAGCCCTGCGCCGAGTTGCAACCCTGCGCGGCGAGGAAATCGAGCTGCGCCTTCTTCTCCACGCCCTCGGCTACCACCTCGATGCCCAGGCCGCGCGCGAGCCCGATGACCGCCGAGACGATGGCGGCGCCGCCGGCATTCTCCCCGTGGCGGCGCGGGCCGGTATCGATGTCCGCCACGAAGGCCTTGTCGATCTTCAGCACGTCCACCGGCAGGTGCCGCAGGTGCGAGAGGCTGGAGAAGCCGGTGCCGAAGTCGTCGATGGCCACGCGTATTCCCAGCGCACGCAGGCGCGCCAGCACCGTGCCCGCGCTCTCCACGTCGCGCACCATGCTGGTTTCGGTGATCTCGAACTGCAGCCAGCTGGGCTCGCAGCCGGTCTGCTCGAGGATCTCCTTCAGGTCGCCGATCATCGAGGTATCGCGCAACTGGCTCGCCGAGAGGTTCACGCACACGGTGATGCTGCCCAGGCC
>DATLEL010000365.1:0-2025 GCA_035525255.1 Usitatibacter sp. | reverse complement strand
CGCATCCTGCACGACGGCGTGGACCTCGCCGGCATGAAGCCGCACCAGATCGCGCGCCGCTCGCTGGCACTCGTCCCCGAGGGGCGCGGCGTCTTCTCGCAGCTCACCATCGAGGAGAACCTCGCCATGGGTGCGTACGCGCGCGACGACCGCGCGGGCATCGCGGCGGACGTGGACCGCGCCTTCACGCTGTTCCCGCGGCTGAAGGAACGCCGCTCCCAGGTGGCGGGCACGCTGTCGGGCGGGGAGCAGCAGATGCTCGCCATCGGCCGCGCGCTCATGAGCCGCCCGCGGCTGCTGCTGCTCGACGAGCCGAGCATGGGCCTCGCGCCCTTGATGGTGGAGCGCATCTTCGAAGTGGTGCGGACCATCGCCGCCGAGGGTGTTACGCTCCTGCTGGTGGAACAGAACGCGCGCCTCGCGCTGGAGGCGAGCCACCGCGGCTACGTGCTGGAAGGCGGCACGGTGGCGCTTTCCGGGCCCGCCCGCGAGCTTCTCGACAACCCCCGCATCCGCGAGGCCTATCTCGGCGAATAGCCTTACATTTGCAACGGCTCGCGTGACGCGCCTCACAGCCGCCGCGGCATTCCCGGTGGACAATGCAGTGTGGCCGGGATGGGAGCCGGCCGTCACCCAACGAGAAGATCAAGAATGATCGCCAGCCGGTCTCCGCGAGCCGTGTCCTTGTCCATTGCCGCCGCGGCGCTTCTCGGCCTGCTGATCTTCCTGTTCGTGCGCACCCAGTCGGTGGACATCAAGTCCGAGACCCATGCGCTCAGCCTCCTGCGCGACATGAAGGACCAGGACGCGCGCTGGGATATCGACGCGCTGCGCCTCGCCAACGATCTCGCTGCCGCCGCCCCCAGCGGAGTCGTTCCGGATCGCGACAGGCACGTCGCCCGCAGCCTGCAGGACCTGGAGCGCGGCTCCGGCGCGCAGGCGATCGCACCGACCCTCCCGGCGCTCAAGGCGGCGCTCGCCGAAAAAGCCGCGGCTTTCGGCGACCTTCGCCTCGCCCATCGCCGCTCGGTGGAAAGCCTCGCTTCGTTCAACGCGCAGGCGGACCTGCTCACCACGCGCGCCAATGCCGCCAAGTCGCGCGGCGCGGCCGCCGTCGCGGCGATGCTCGCCGAGCTCGACCACGTGCGCGCCGCCTTTCGCGGCACGGCGATCGAGGAGCAGCCTTCGCAGCTCGCTTCCGTCACGCCCCGCATCGCCCTGGTGCGGCCGGCCGCCGTGGCCGCCGATCCTTTCCTGGGCGAGGCAGCGGCGGCTCTCGAATCCACCGCGCGAGCGTTTGTCCAGGCGCGCACCGCGGAGGGCGCGGCGTGGCGGCGCTTCGCGTTCCTCACCTTCGGCGGCCGCCTCGAGCTCACGGTGCAGGAGGTGGGACGCTCCATCGCCACCGCCCTCGACGAGAAGGACCGCTGGCGCGTCTACCTCGCCGCCTACGCGGGCGCGCTGCTGATCGGCGTGGGCTACCTCGGCATGCGCGTGATCAACGCGCAGCGCGAGCTTCGCCTCGCCAACGAGCAGCTCGAGCGGCGCGTGGCCGAGCGCACCGCCGAGCTCACGCAGGCGATGGGACGGCTCAAGGAATCCGAAGCGCAGCTAGTGCAGACCGAGAAGATGTCGTCGCTCGGGCAGCTGGTGGCCGGCGTGGCCCACGAGATCAACACCCCGCTCGCGTACGTGAAGAACAGCGTGGCGAGCGTGCGCGACCGCATGCCCCAGCTGCGCGAAGCGATCGAGCAGTCGGAAGCGCTGCTCGCGATGCTGCACTCGGAGTCACCGGACCCCGAGGTCCTGCAGGCGGCGTTCGCATTGCTGTCGGCGAAGCTGGGCGCCCTCTCCGAGCACCAGGTGCTCTATGACCTCGACGCACTCACCAAGGACGGCCTGCACGGCATCGAGCAGATCTCGGAGCTGGTCAACAACCTGCGCAACTTCGCGCGCCTCGACCGCAGCAAGGTCGCGAGCTACAACGTGAACGACAGCGTCCGTTCGACCTTCCTCATCGCCCGC
>DATLEL010000092.1:0-2659 GCA_035525255.1 Usitatibacter sp. | reverse complement strand
GATCGGCTTCTCGCTGCGAAGGCGACGATGATCGGATTCCCGCTCCTGATCAAGGCGATCGCGGGGGGCGGCGGCAAGGGGATGCGGCTGGTGACCGCCGAGGGCGAGTTCGCGCCGCAGCTCGCTGCCGCGCGCCGTGAGGCGAAGGGTGCCTTCGGCGACGAGCGCGTGCTGCTGGAGCGCTTCGTGCAGGGCCCGCACCACATCGAGTTCCAGGTGTTCGGCGACACCCACGGGCACTACGTGCACCTCTTCGAGCGCGAATGCTCGATCCAGCGGCGCCACCAGAAGGTGCTCGAGGAGACGCCATCGCCATTCGTGGACGACTCGATGCGTGATGCGATGGGGGCCGCGGCCGTCGCGGCGGCGAAGGCCATCGCCTATCGCGGCGCCGGCACCATCGAATTCATCGCCGGCGCCGACCGCAAGTTCTACTTCATGGAGATGAACACGCGCCTGCAGGTGGAGCATCCGGTGACGGAGATGATCACCGGGGAGGACCTGGTGGAGTGGCAGCTGCGCGTCGCCGCCGGCGAGCCCTTGCCGCTCAAGCAGGGCGAGATCATCTCCGGCGGGCATGCGATCGAAGTGCGGTTGTGCGCCGAGAATCCCGACAACGGCTTCCTGCCCGAGACCGGCCGCATCGGCGTGCTGCGCTCTCCCGTGGATTCGCGCGCCCCGGAGGACGAGAGCGACGTGCGCCTCGACACCGGCGTGCGCGAAGGAGACGAGGTGAGCGTCTTCTACGACCCGATGATCGCCAAGCTGATCGCCTGGGGGGATGATCGCGCCGAAGCCGCGCGCCGGATGCAATCGGCGCTCGCGCACACCGCGCTCCTCGGCGTCACGACGAACCTCGCCTTCCTCGAGCGCGTCGTGCGCCACCCCGCGTTCCTCGCGGGCGACACCGACACCGCGTTCATCGAGCGCTGGCGTGCGGACCTGCTGCCCGCCGGGGCCGAGGTGCCGCTCGAAGCGCTGGTCGCCGCCGCGTGCCGCGTGTTCCTCGACGAGCAGCGCGCGATCGCGGATGCGCCGGCCTCACCCTGGAACGACACCGGGGGATGGCGGCTCAACCAGCCGGCGCTGCGGCGCATGGAGCTGAAGGGCGCAGAGGGTCGCGTATACGTAGTCGATGCGGTGATGCACCAGGGCTTCGCGCAAGTGACCGTCGACGGCCGCGCCCACCGCGTCACCCTCGCCCCCTCCGACGGCGAGCGCCTGCAGATCGCGCTCGACGAGGAAACCTACTTCGCGCAGGTATCCCGCCTCGACGAGTTGCTCTCTGCGGTTACGCCCCAGGGCCGCTACGACCTGGCGCTGGTGGACCCCTTCCACTACGAGCCGGCGGACGCCCTCCCCGATGCGCGCCTGACCGCGCTCATGCCCGGGCGCGTCGTGAAGCTCATGGCCCAGACGGGCGATAGCGTGAAGAAGGGACAGGCCTTGCTCATCCTCGAGGCGATGAAGATGGAGCACACCATCGTCTCCCCGCGGGACGGCGTGATCGACCGCGCGGCCTTCCGCGAGAACGACCTCGTTCCCGCCGACGCCGTCCTCTTCGCCTTCAAGGACTGATCAGCCCGCCTGCAGCCGTACCAGCGGCCGGCCTTCGAGCCAGTTCAGCAGGTTCTCCACGGCACCGGTGCCGAACATGGAGAACGAGGGGTCGTTCACGAATCCCAGGTGCGGCGTGAGCACGACGTTCTCGCGCCGGGCGAGGTCGTAGCCCTTCGGCAGCGGCTCGTCGTCGTAGACGTCCAGCGCCGCCACGCCCGGGCGCCCCGCATCGAGGGCCGCGGCGAGCGCCGCCATGTCGATGAGAGCCGAACGTGCCGTGTTGGCGAGGATCGAGTCGGGACGCATCGTCGCGAGGCGCTCGGCATTCAACAGCTTGCGCGTGGCCTCCGCGGGCACGAGGTGCAGGCTCACCACCTTCGAAGTGGAAAGCAATTCCTCGAGGCTCACCGCGGTGGCACCTCCTGCGCTGGCGCGCTCCGGCGTCATGTGCGGGCTCCAGGTCACCAGCTCCATGCCGAACGCCTTGCCCACGATGCCCACCATGCGCCCGATCTCGCCGAAGCCGACGAGACCGAGGCGCGCGCCCTTCAGGACCTGGGGCAACCCCTTTCCGTCGCGCCAGCTGCCGCGTCGAAGCAACGCCGTGTACGCCTCGAGGCGCTTGGCGGCGGCGAGGATGAGCGCCCACGTGAGCTCGCAGGTCGCGGGCTTCGAATCGCTCATCGCCGTGTTGGCGACCGGGATGCCGCGAGCGGCGAGCGCCTTGAAGTCGAGCTGCGTGTTGCGTCCGCCGGTGAAGATGAAGAGCTGCAGGTTGGGCATGCGCGCGAGCAGCTCCGCCTTGAACGGCGTGCGGTCCCGGATCAGCACGATCGCATGGGCGTCCTTCACGGCATTCACCAACGCGTCGCCGCGCAAGCGCTCGGTGTGGTACCGGACTTCAGCCAGCTTCTCCACCGGCGACCAGTCCGCGCTCGCCCGCATGCGGTCCTCGTAGTCGTCGAGGACGACGATCACCGGCTTCACGGCTTGGCCGCATCCACGATGGCGCGCACATCCTTGGCACTACCCAGCTTCCAGCACTCCGCGATCAGCTTCGAGGTGCGCGCGGCGCCGATGACGGGGTCCGCAAGCGTGT
>DATLEL010000342.1:0-8558 GCA_035525255.1 Usitatibacter sp. | reverse complement strand
CGCGCGCAGCAGTTTGTCAGCTCGCATCTTGTTCCGTGCTCCGCTCGTTCGTGAAATAAAAACCCCGGCAAGTTTGACCTTGCCGGGGAACTGGGAGTTGCAATTTCAACGGCTCTTCAACGGGACTGCAGGAGAACGCTTTAGAAGTTGTATTCGAAGCCCAGCGAGTAGGAACGACCCTGGCCCAGGTAGCGGCTGCGCTCGTCGTCGAACACGCGGTTCTGCGTGCGCGGGTTGAAGACGAGGTGGGTGCTGAAGTTCATCGCCGGGTTCCACAGCAGGGTGATCGACGTGTTGAGCTTCTGGTACGTGCCGCGCTTCACGCCTGCCGGGGTGGTGTAGTCGTATTCGAGGTCCTTCCACACCGTGGTGTAGAAGCCGTACGTGCGGTTGAAGAAGTAGCGCAGGTATCCGCCGAGGATGGTGCGCTCCAGCTTGCCGCCGTTGGTGTGGTTTTCCTTGGTGCCGTGCAGGACCGCGGAGGCGATCCAGCTGTGCGGGCCACGGTCGGCCACCGAGTGCTCGATGCGCAGCTTGTACGAGTTGAAGTCCTTCACGTCCACGACCGGCGCGCCCAGGATGATGCCGTTGGTGCCGCCGCGGGTGTTGGTGATGGACATCGTCGTATCGACCACGCCCGTCGGACAGGTGCCCGGGCAGATGAAGCTGTTCTTCACCTGGGTCATCTGCGTCGAGGAGTCCTTGCCGCGGTAGATCTCCAGCGCGAGCCAGAGGTCGTTACGCGTGGTGCGGAAGATGTTGTACGCGAAGGCGGCGTACTGGTTCGAGCCATCCGACCAGTTGTTGTTGTCGTCGCCGGTCACGAACGCGATCTGGGCCCAGTACCGGTCCATGAAGAAGCCATGGAAGCTGATCGCCATGATTTCCTTGGCGCGGCCCGTGCCACCCTGGCCGTTGCCCCACATGTCGGGCAGGCCCGCCGGGAACACCCACTGGGTGACCACGTTCGGGTTCTCGTTGCCGATCGACATGCCGATGAACGAGTTCGGGCCGATATCCATGCCGGTCGACAGGCGGTACTCGTCGTAGGCGTAGAAGTTGAGGCCGGTCGGGCCGGTATTGCCGGTCGTCACCGAGTTGAGGGCGTTGTTGCCGAGGTAGCCGATCTCCGTCCACAGGCCCAGCCAATCGGTGATCGGGCCGGTGTAGAAGAACGCCATGCGCGCAGCCGGACGCGAGGTCCAGTCCTGCTTCACGCCGTTGGTGCCACGACCGCCTTGCGCCAGCTCCGAGATCAGGCGCGCGGCGAAGAAGTCATCCCAGTTCAGCGCGAGATAGTCGCCGCCGTACTGCGGCATGTCCTCGACCACCTCGCTCTCGTGGCGAAGCTTCTCGCGCACGGTCGGACGCACGTAGCCGCGCATCGCGAAGATGCGGCCGGTACGGGTGAAGTTGGGGACGTTGTCCGTGCCGATGTGGCACGAGTTGCAGTTCATCCCGGTTTGGCGTGCGAAGCTCGGCATCGCCTGGCTGTCCATCGGCACCAAGAGCAGGATGCCCGCCAGGCCAAGAGTGGCCGCGCAGATCCTCTTCCAGATAACGCGCATTATCGTCTTCCTCCGCTGTTTACTCGAATGGCACCGCCCGGCGTCGCGTTTGCCGTGCGGTCGTTTTTTCTTACTTCTGCAGCCCGTCCTTCATGTACGCGATCAACGCGTCGGGATCGGGAACCGCCTCGAATCCGAAGGCGGGCATGTTGGGGTAAGTGTCGTCGTACAGACGCTTCTGCCCCTGGCGCCCCTTGCGGATCACCGACTTGATGGCGGCGGGGCTGCCGTTCATCACGAACGGGTTGCCTTTGAGGGCCGGCCCGAGCGACGGCAGCGTGGCTCGCGTGCCCTGGCCGTTGGAGCCATGGCATGCCGAGCAACGGAGTTTGTACATCTCTGCCGCATCGTTGGCCGCGAGCGCCGCCGACGGAGACAGGATTGCGCCCAGCAGGATCGCTGATGCGACGAGGGTCTTCTGGCCCATCGATGCTTCCTCCTCTTTGTGGACTTGTTTCAGTTTTTGATACTGCGTATTGCTATTCACAAAGTTACCGCACGATATTGGTGAAACGCAGCCTCTGTCAAATGAAATAAGCAATTTTTTGCCACGACTGTTGCAAGAAAGACTCAGCGCCCGGCGATGACCGCGATTTCGACCAAGGCCCCCCGCGGCAGGCGCGCGACCTCCACCACCGACCTGGCCGGCAGCGCGGTGCGGAAATAGGTCTCGTACACGTCATCCATGGCGCGGAACTGCCCGATGTCCTTGAGGAACACCGTGACCGAGACCACGTTCGCCATCGTGAGGCGATGCGACTCGAGGATCGCGCGGATGTTTTCCATCACCTGGCGCGTCTGGTCCTCCATCTTGTCGCCGACGAACTGGTTGGTGCGGGGATCGAGAGCGATCTGGCCGGAGACGAACAGCAGGTCGCCGTAGCGAGTGGCCTGCGTATATCCGCCGGAGCTGGGCACGGCGGCCGCGGCGGCGCGGGGTGATGCAGCCGCGGCGGGCGCGGGCGCGGGCGCATTCGCCGGTGGGTTGCGGAACGGCGACTGCGTCGGAGGGATCTGCGCTTCGGCCGCTGCGGGAGCCGGCGCAGGACGGCGGGGAGCAGGTGCGGGCGCCCGTGTAGCGGTCTCCTCCCTCTCCGTGCCCGGACCCTGCGGGATCCACGTTCTTCCCCCGCCACTCGGGGTAGTGCACCCGGACACGAAAATCAACGCTGCCACCATCACGACGAACAACTCCCTGCGACCTGCCCTCATTCCGCCTCCCAGTTGCTGAAATCTGAATTCGTTTTATGAAACAATTCGCTGCCGCAGCGATGCTACGGGCATTACGGAATCGCGGTCAATTCAATTCACTCCCAGCGCGACGGCGTCCTTGCAACCCCCACACCACGATCACTCTCCGCAGGCGCCCGTGCAGCGCAAACGCATATGGGATGCGCCGTTGCGCCTCGCGCACTGGACGTTCGTGGCCTGCGTAGCCGGCGCCTGGCTCACGCGCGGAGGCGAGCACGTCGATCTCCACGTGACGTTCGGGTACATCGCGCTCGCGCTGCTCATCGTGCGCATCGCGTGGGGCTTCGTGGGTCCCTCCCACGCGCGTTTCCGGAGCTTCGTGTATTCGCCGCGAACTGCATGGCATTACGTCCGTGCCGCGCTCGCCGGCTCCGCCCCGCACTACACCGGCCACAACCCCGCCGGCAGCTGGGCGGTGTGGACTCTCCTCGCGCTGCTCGCGCTCGTGACCTCGAGCGGCATCGTCGCCAGCGCGGCGATGCATGGCATGGGCCCGCTCGCGGGCATGGTGCCGTTCACGGCCGCGGGAGGCGCGCTGGAATTCCATGAGGCGATCGCCTGGATCGTCCTCGGAGTCGCCGCGCTGCACATCGCCGGCGTGGCATGGGGCAGCCGCGTGCATCGTGAAAACCTGGCGCTCGCGATGGTGACCGGCCGCAAGCGCGACCACGATGGGACCCTCCCGGAAGCTCCACGCCGCGCCGCGGCCGCCGCGGCAATCGCGCTTGCAGGAGTGCTGGGCACCGCTGCCTATCTCGGATGGCACGTGCCCCGCGAAGTGGCCCGCCGCGACGCGCTGGCGAAAGGAAGCCAACAGGCCCTGGCGGAGACGCCCTGGTCACGCGAGTGCGGCAGCTGCCATCTCGCCTATTCGCCGTCGCTGTTGCCGTTGCGTTCGTGGGAACGCACGTTGCGCGAGCAGGACCGCCATTTCGGCGAGGACCTTTCCTTGTCGCCAGCGGCATCCCAGCGCCTGCTCGCTGCGGCGATCGCGCCGCCCGATTCATGGGCCGCGTGGAGCCTGTCCTCTTCGGCTCCGGCGGCCGAAGCGCCGTTGCGCGTGACCGGGCTGCCTGCGTGGAAACGGCTGCACTTGCACGTGCCGGAGGAGCGCTTCAAGCCTCCCAATACCGCGGGCCCGCATGAATGCGATGCTTGCCATCGCGATGCCGCGTCGGGTATCTTCCATGCGCGAATGATTCAAAGCGCGAAACCCAGGAACAGATCTTGAAAAAAGCGGTAGTTGTTGCGGCGTTGTCCGCACTGTTGACCGTGCCCGCCCATGCCCAGGACGCGGTCACGGACCTCCTGAAGCAGTACCAAGCCCGTGGCGCGACCCGATTCACCCCCGCCGCCGCCGAGGCCATGTGGACCCGGGCCGTCATGGATTCGAAGTCCGGCGAGCAGCGCCGCTGCAGCCAGTGCCATTCCGAGGACCTGCGCCGCGCGGGCAAGCACGCCACGACCGGCAAGGCGATCGAGCCCCTCGCGCCTTCCGTCAATCCCAAGAGACTCACCGATCCGGAGCACATCGAAAAATGGTTCCTGCGCAACTGCAAATGGACGCTCGGCCGCGAATGCACCCCGCAGGAGAAGGGCGACTTCCTCGTGATGATCCGCGCCAAATGATCCGCGCCCTGATGGTGGCCGGGATGGCCGCCGCCGCTTGCGCGGCCGGCATCGCCTCGGCCGGCGAGCTGCGCCTCGACGTCGGCACCAATGACAGCCCCGTGTACGAGAAGGAATGCGGCAGCTGCCACTTCCCCTACCAGCCCGGCTGGTTGCCGGAGCGCTCCTGGCGGCGGCTGCTGTCCTCGCTCAACAACCACTTCGGCGACAACGCCGAGCTGTCGGCAGCGAATCGCGACGTGGTCTCTGCGTACCTCACCTCGCGAGCCGCCGACCATGCGACCAACCAGCGATCGCGCGAGCTGATCGCGGCGCTGCCCGCGTCGGAAACGCCCATCAGCGTGACCAAGGTGCTGTACGTGGGGGGAATTCACGGCGGCTTCCTCGATCCAAACTTCAAGGGCAAGCCGGCGACGAAGACCCTCGCGCAGTGCCCGCTCTGCCACCAGAAGGCGGCGCGTGGCTGGTTCGCCCCGGTGACCTACACGATCAGCGACGACAATTTCCGCGTCGACGACCTGGACGAATCCAACAACCCGATGCCGGTGCCGTCGTGGCTCAAGATGGGAACGAAGAAGAAATGACCAGATACGCCCGATGGTTCGCCGCGCTCGCCTTCGCCGCAGCGCTTCCCGCGCTCGCCGCGAACGACCGCTTCTACAAGGAAGCCCCCGGGAGCATGAATGGCTTCATGCCGGCCCGTGACGCGCTGTACGTGAAGGAATGCGGTTCCTGCCACTTCCCCTATTCGCCGGGGCTGCTGCCCGCGCGCTCGTGGGAGCTGTACGGCAAGCGCTTCGACAAGCACTTCGGCGATTCCCTGAATCTCTCGCCCGAGACCCACGCCGCCATCATGAAATACCTCGTGGACAACGCCGCGGACCGCTCGAAATACGAAGGCTCGATGACCTTCATGGAGCGCATCGACCCGCAGCGCACGCCGTATCGCTTCCGCGACGTCCCGTTGTTCATGGAAATGCACCGCGTGATCGTCGAGGTGATCGACAAGAAGCCCAAGGTGAAGGTGCGCAAGCTCAGCAACTGCAATGGCTGCCACCAGGGCGCGGACGAAGGCTCCTTCGGCTACGAAGAGCTGGTGATCCCGGGTCTCACGGTCATGCGCAACCGGCGCATGGAGTAGGTCAGCCGACCAGCTCGGGCACTTTCGCGGCCGACTTGGGCCTGGCCGCCTCGGGATCGAGGTATCCCAGCGCGCGCGAGATGTCCCGCGCGGCGGATTGCGCCGCCTGCGCGAGCTCGTCGCGGCGCGGGCCGAGGATGTTCTTGTCGGCGCCCCACACTCCGATGGCGGCCACGACGCCGCCGGTGCGGTCGCGCACCGGCACCGCCAGCCCGCACACACCCACGCGGAATTCGCCACGGTTGATGGCGTAACCGCGCTTGCGCGTGTCCTCGAGGTCGGCTTCGATGTCGCGGCGGCGCATGAGGGTGAGCGGCGTGAAGCGCTTCACGTGCGCGAAGGCGAGGTCGAGCGCCTCGGGCGCCATCCAGGCGAGCATCGCCTTGCCGGTGGAGGTGACGGTCGCGGGCGTGCGCGAGCCGATCGAGGTGATGGCCTTCAGCGGATGGTCGCTATCGACCTTGTCGACGTACACCACGAAGCCCGCGTCGAACACGGTGAGCTGAACCGATTCGCCGGTCTCGTCGCAGAGCTTCTTCAGCCGCGGATTCGCGACCGACACGAGGTCGGTGTCGCGCACCAGCAGCGACCCCATCTCCCACATCTTGAGGGTGGGCGAATAGAGGCTCGTCGCCGGGTCCTTCTGCACGTAACCCAGCACCGACAGGGTCGAGAGGAGGCGGTAGACGTTGGGCTTGGTGAGCCCCAGTTGCCGCGACAGCTCCGTCAGCCGGCGGGGTTGGCCCGAGCGGACGAGCGCTTCGAGGAGGTTCAGGGCTTTCTGGACCGTTTGTTCCATGCTCGGCCCCTTTATGTTTTGTATGCCGATGGGCAGGTCCGGCGGATCGTATCACAGTCCGGAAAATACCGGTCAAATGGCGATCGGGCGGTCCGGAACCTCGTTGCGCGCATCGCCACGCCCCGGGAAATAGCGCTCGAGGAGCAGGCTCACCGCTTCCACGCCCGCGACCGCGCCTTCGGGATAGCGGCCTTCGCGAAAATGTCCTTCCATCATGCGGCAGATGCGTTCCCATTCGCCGCTTCCCGCCACGCGATCGACGCCGCGATCCGCGACGATCTCCACGCGCCGATCGGCGAGCAGGAGGTAGACGAGCACGCCGTTGTTCTCCTCGGTGTTCCACACGCCCTGCAGCGCGAACACCTCGCGAGCGCGATCCCGCGAGCTGACGCACGCCCACAGCTGCGCCGTGGTGAGCTCGGCTTCCACGACGAAGCAGACCTCGCCGCGATGGCGTGATTCGCTCGCCGCGATCGCGGCCTGGATCGCGTCCATCGCCGCCGCGGGAAAGCAGCGCGCGGCGATGATCGGGCTCATCCACACGTGCCGGAAGAAGCGCGCGAGCTCCATCACCATCCTCCCGAGGCGCCGCCGCCGTCGAATCCGCCGCCACCGCCGCTGAACCCGCCGCCGCCGCCGAAGCCGCCGCCGCCCGAGGACCAGCCGCCGCCCATCGGGATCGGGATGAAGCCGCCGCCGCGCCCACCGCGCCCGGTGCCGCTGAGGAGCGTGAAGATGAATGCGATCAACGCCGCGACCACGCCGATCGCGATGCTGCCAAGGATCATCCAGGCGGCACCGCCCGCCACCGCGGACGTGGCGCCCGCGCCGAGGAATCGGCCGAACATGCCGCGCAGCACCATTCCCACGACTGGAATCAGGAAGAGACCGAGGATGAGCAGGTTGCCGAAGGAGGACATGGACTCCACGCGCGGCTGCGTGGACTTCTGCGGCGCGGGCGCCGGGAGCTCCTCGCCTTCGATCGCCTTCATGATCGCGTCCACACCCGCGTTGATACCGCCGGCGAAATCGCCGGTACGGAAGCGAGGCGCCACGATGTCGGCCACGATCCGCTTCGACAGTGCATCGGTGAGCGTGCCCTGCACGCCGCGGCCGGTGTGGATGCGAAGCTTGCGCTCCTGCTTGGCGATCACGAACAGCACGCCGTCATCCACGCCCTTGCGCCCGAGCTTCCACTCGTCGCTCACGCGGCCGGCGAAGTCCTCGATCACCTCCGGGCCGAGCGAGGCGACGATGAGCACCGCGACCTGCGATCCCTTCGCCTCCTCGAATGCCTTCAGCTTCGCCTCCAGCGCGGCACGCTCGTCGGCGGTGAGCGTGCCCGTCTGGTCGGTGACGCGCGCCGCGAGCTTCGGGACCGGGATCGGGTCCGTGGGCGTCGCGGCGAACCCCGCCAACGACAACAGCGCGAGGAGGATCGTCATTCCCGCCAGGCGCGGGAACGCGAGCGCCATCGACTACTTCGTGGCCGCGGGTGCGGGCGCCGGTGCGGGCGCCGACGCCGGCGCGGCGGGCACCGCGCTCTTGGGCGCGAAGTCCACCTTGGGCGGCTCGGCGATCGCCTTCTCGTTCTCCACCTCGAAGCTCGCCTTGGCCTTGTAGCCGAAGATCATCGCGGTGAGGTTGGTCGGGAACTGGCGCGCGAGGACGTTGTATTCCTGCACCGCCTTGATGAAGCGGTTGCGCGCGGTGGTGATGCGGTTCTCCGTGCCCTCGAGCTGCGCCTGCAGGTCGCGGAAATTGGCGTCGGCCTTGAGCTGCGGGTAGTTCTCGGCGACCACCAGGAGGCGGCCCAGCGCGCCGGCGAGCTCGCCCTGCGCTTGCTGGAACTGGCGCACCTTGGCCGGATCGTCGAGCGCATCGGCCGGGAGCTGCACCGAGGTGGCCTTGGCGCGGGCATTGATCACCGCCTCGAGAGTCTGGCGCTCGTGCGCGGCGTAGCCCTGCACGGTGGACACCAGGTTCGGGATCAGGTCGGCGCGGCGCTTGTACTGGTTGAGCACCTCGGCCCACGCGGCCTTCACCTGCTCGTCCTTGGTCTGGAACTCGTTGTAGCCACAGCCGGACAGCGCCATCGCCGCCAGCAGCGAGAGGGCCCACAGGATCTTGCGCATCGATCGTTCTCCTTGGTTCTTGTAGCGGGGTCGGT
>DATLEL010000341.1:0-5201 GCA_035525255.1 Usitatibacter sp. | reverse complement strand
ATGGCGCACGAGTGGGTGATCCTCGTGAACCTGCTGCTGCTGCTCCTGGGGTTCGCGTTGCTGTCGAAGCATTTCGAGGAGAGCCGCGTGCCGCTCGAGCTGCCGCGCATCCTGCCCGACGACTGGAAGGGCGGCTTCGTCCTGCTGTGGATCGTGTTCGTGCTCTCGTCCTTCCTCGACAACATCGCGGCCGCGATCATCGGCGGCACCATGGCGGGCGCGGTGTTCCGCGGCAAGGTCCACGTCGGCTACCTGGCGGCGATCGTCGCGGCCTCCAATGCCGGCGGCTCGGGCAGCGTGGTGGGCGACACCACCACGACCATGATGTGGATCGACGGCGTGAATCCGCTGGACGTGCTCGACGCATACATCGCCGCCGTCGCCGCGATGCTCTTCCTCGCGGTGTTCGCGGCGAAGCAGCAGCACGCCTACTCGCCGATCATGAAGGACATGCCCCGCGGTACCCACGTGGACTGGCCCCGGGTGGGGATCGTCGCGGCGATCCTCCTGTGCGCCATCGTCGCCAACGTGGTCGCCAACCTGCGCTTCAACCATGTCCTCGACCATTTCCCCGTCATCGGGGTGGCGGTGTGGGTCGCCATCCTCGCCACCGCCCCGATCCGCTCGCCCGACTGGTCGCTGTTGCCGTCCGCCCTGCGAGGCTCGATCTTCCTGCTCTCGCTCGTCATGTGCGCGTCGCTCATGCCGGTGGAGCGCCTGCCCGCAGCGTCGTGGCCGGCGACGTTCGGGCTCGGGTTCCTGTCCGCGGTCTTCGACAATATCCCGCTAACCGCGCTCGCGCTGAAGCAGGGGGGGTATGACTGGGGAATGCTCGCCTATGCCGTGGGCTTCGGCGGCTCGATGATCTGGTTCGGGTCCAGCGCCGGAGTGGCCCTGTCGAATGCCTATCCCGAGGCGCGCAGCGTGGCCCTCTGGCTGCGGCACGGCTGGCACGTGGCCGTGGGTTATGTCCTGGGGTTTTTCGTGCTGCTGCTGGTGCTCGGCTGGCATCCGCAGGACAAGCGCGTGCGCGGCGCCCCGGCGGCGCCCGCGGCAGTTGATACCGGCGTAAAGGCACGATAAGTACCGGAATTGACTTCGATCTATTGCCTTTGCCGTGACCCGAGACTAGGATGGCCCGTTCGAATCAGCGGCTGATCCCGCTTGCAAAAGCGCGCCGTCCAGGCGCGCGACATCACAAAATCTAGGAGGAGTTATGAAAGACGACAAAGCGGTCGCCGCGGCGAAGCCCCATACCACGCGGCGCAATTTCCTCGCGGGTGCCGCCGGTGGCGCCGCCCTCGCCTTCCCGATGATCGGCAAGGGCCAGCAGGCGACCGGCCCCACGTCCATGCGCTGGCAGTCCACCTGGCCGGCGAAGGACATCTTCCACGAGTACGCGCTCGACTTCGCCAAGAAGGTCAACGACATGACCGGCGGCGAGCTCAAGATCGAAGTGCTGCCCGCGGGCGCGGTGGTTCCCGCGTTCGGCTTGCTGGAAGCGGTGTCGAAAGGCACGCTCGACGGCGGCCACGGCGTGCTCGTCTATCACTACGGCAAGCAGAACGCCCTCGCGCTGTGGGGCTCCGGCCCGGCCTTCGGCATGGACGCCAACATGCTGCTGTCCTGGCACCGCTATGGCGGCGGCAAGGACCTGCTGAACAAGCTCTATTCGTCCATCGGCGCCAACGTCGTGTCGTATCCCTACGGCCCGATGCCCACCCAGCCCCTCGGCTGGTTCAAGAAGCCGATCCAGAAGGTCGAAGACTTCAAGGGCATGAAATTCCGCACGGTCGGTATCTCGATCGACGTGTTCACGGCGTTGGGTGCGGCAGTGAACGCGCTGCCCGGCGGCGAGATCGTCCCGGCGATGGACCGCGGCCTGCTCGATGGCGCCGAGTTCAACAACGCCTCCTCGGACCGGCTGCTGGGTTTCCCCGACGTGTCCAAGACCTGCATGCTGCAGAGCTACCACCAGAACGCCGAGCAGTTCGAGATCATGTTCAACAAGACCAAGTACGACGCGCTGCCGGCCAAGATGCGCGCGATCATCGACAACGCCGTGGACGCCGCTTCGGCCGACATGTCGTGGAAGGCGGTCGACCGCTACTCGAAGGACTACGCCGAGATGCAGGCGGGAGGTATCAAGTTCTACAAGACGCCGGACGCCGTGCTGCAGAAGCAGCTCGAGGGCTACGACGCCGCAGCCGCCAAGAAGGGCGAGGGCAACGCGATCTTCAAGGAGATCGAGGCGTCGCAGCGCAAGTTCGCGGAGCGCGCGGTGAAGTGGGACCTCGACACCAACGTGCAGCGCCGCATGGCCTACAACCATTACTTCGGTGCGAAGCGCGGCGCGGCTCCGGCGGCGCCTGCGAAGGACACGCCGAAGAAATCCTGAGTCGTAAGGCAGCGGCAGGCGTCACACAACACCATCCGGGCGGCCCCCGGGTGGTGTTTTTTCGAGTAGTGCCGGAAGGAACCCCGCAATGCAGAAAGCCCTCCTCTTCATCGATCGCGTGAGCACTTTCGTCGGCAAGGCGTTCTCCTGGCTGATCGTGATCCTCACGTTCTTCGTCTCCTGGGAGGTGTTCTCCCGCTACGCGCTCGACGCCCCGCACGCGTGGGCCTTCGACGCGATGGCGATGATGTACGGGACGCTCTTCATGATGGCGGGTGCCTACACGCTCTCGAAGAACGGCCACGTGCGCGGCGACGTACTGTACGGTTTCTTCCAGCCGCGCACGCAAGCCAGCCTCGACCTCGCGCTGTACATCGTGTTCTTCATTCCCGGCGTGATCGCGCTGACCTACGCGGGCTATTTCTACGCGGCGGAATCCTGGGCGATCAACGAGCATTCCAACGTGACCGCGGACGGGCCGCCGGTCTACCCCTTCAAGACCATCATCCCCCTCGCCGGAGGCATCCTCCTGGTGCAGGGGATCGTGGAGATCATCCGCTGCGTGCTGTGCCTCAAGCAGGGCTACTGGCCGTCGCGCGACCAGGACGTGGAAGAAGTCGACGTGGAGAAGCTGAAGGTCATGGTCAACGTGACGGACGAAGACATCATGGGCGCGGCTCCCAAGGCGGAGGGCGCGCGATGAAGCTGAAGATCCGCAAGGAGATGCTGTTCGGCTTCGGCATCATGGCGCTCATCGTGCTGCCGAGCGTCCTCTTCATGCCGTGGGGGAACATGACCAACGGGCACTGGGGCCTGCTGATGCTGGCGCTGGTGGTGGTGGCGATCATGCTGGGCTTTCCAACGGCATTCACCTTGATGGGCATGGGCGTCTTCTTCGCCTGGCTCGCTTACCGGAGCGTCAATCCCGACCTCGCCGGGCGCCAGGTGCTGGACCTCATGGTGCAGCGCACCTATGGCGTGATGAACAACGAGTCGCTGCTCGCGATCCCCCTGTTCGTCTTCATGGGATACCTGGTGGAGCGCGCGGCGCTGATCGAGCGTCTCTTCAAGAGCCTGCACCTCGCGCTGTCGCGCGTGCCGGGCTCGCTCGCCGTCGCGACGATCGTCACCTGCGCGATCTTCGCGACCGCGACCGGCATCGTAGGCGCGGTGGTGACCTTGATGGGCCTGCTGGCATTGCCGGCCATGCTGCGCGCCGGGTACAGCGTGCAGCTCTCCGCGGGCGCCATCACTGCCGGCGGCTGTCTCGGCATCCTCATCCCGCCGTCGGTGCTGCTGATCGTTTACGGTGCCACGGCCGGAGTGTCGGTCGTGAAGCTGTACGCCGGCGCATTCTTTCCCGGCATCATGCTCGCGACGTTGTACGTGGGTTACGTGATCGTGCTGGCGAAGTGGAAACCGAAGCTTGCGCCGCCGCTGCCGGAATCCGAGCGCCGCGTGGCGATTCCCGCGATCAACCAGCCCCTGGTGGCACGCGGGCGCAACTCGATCGCCGTGCTCGGCAAGTCGCTTTTCACGGCGCCGCCGGCCGGCGTGACACGCCGCAACATCTTCGGGCAGTTCCTGGTGGCGTTGCTGCCGATCATCGTGCTGTCCGCGCTGCTGCTGGTGACATACGATCTCGCCACCAAGGCGCCCGAGGTCATCGACACCGCCTCCATGCCGGCCACGTTCGATTCAAGCTCGTCCGGCGAAGGTGCGGCCGCCGACCCTTCGGCGGCGAACACCGGCCTCGCCGAGCCGCCGCAGGACACCGGCCTGGCGGAGCCCCCAGCACAAGACCTGAACGCGCCGATCGCTGCTTCCAAGGCCACCCCCGAGGCGAAGGTGAAGGCCGCGATCATTCCGAAGCCGGCTCCTGCCATCGACAAGGCGGCGCAGGAACGGACCGACATCCCGTCATGGTTCTGGGTCTTCGCGGGCGTGCTGCTGGCCATCATGGCGGTGGTGGCACTGGTCCTCAGCTGGGAGCGTCTCGAGGTGTTCAAGATGCTGCTCACCTCGTTCTTTCCGCTGGCGGTGCTGATCCTGGCGGTGCTGGGATCGATCGTGTTCGGCTTCGCGACACCCTCGGAGGCTGCCGCCGTCGGGGCGTTCGGCGGCCTGCTGCTGGCCCTCGGCTACCGCTACATCAATCACCGCCGCGAGCTCGGCACCGGCCCTGCCTTCGCGGTGACGGCACGCGACATGGGCTCGATCGTCCAGGATTCGGCGTTCCTCACGGCGAAGACGACTGCGATGGTTTGCTGGCTGTTCGTAGGCTCCGGGATCTTCTCGGCGGCCTTCGCGCTGCTGGGCGGCCAGGAGATCATCGAGCGCTGGGTGCTCTCCCTCGGGCTGTCGTCGCTGCAGTTCATGATCCTCGCCCAGTTCATCATCTTCGTGCTCGGCTGGCCGCTGGAGTGGACCGAGATCATCGTGATCTTCATGCCGATCTTCATACCGCTGCTTGCGAAGTTCAACATCGACCCGTTGTTCTTCGGCCTGCTGGTGGCCCTGAACCTGCAGACGGCCTTCCTCTCGCCGCCGGTGGCGATGGCGGCGTTCTACCTGAAGGGCGTCTCTCCACCACACGTCACCTTGAACCAGATCTTCGGCGGCATGATGCCGTTCATGGCGATCCAGGTGCTCGCCGTGATCCTGCTGTACATGTTCCCCGCGATCGGCATGTGGCTGCCGCAGGTCCTGTACAAATAGGGGCGAGATGAAGGTCGTAGTGACGCGCGGGATCTTTCCCGAGGTGGTGGAGTCGTTGCGCAGCCGGTTCGAAGTGGTGCACAAC
>DATLEL010000337.1:0-3864 GCA_035525255.1 Usitatibacter sp. | reverse complement strand
AAGTCGAGCGCGTGCCGTCGAAGCCCGGGCTCACCGCGGTCGAGCTCTTCGATGCATTGGCCGATGGCCGCGTGAAGATGGTTTGGATCGCCTGCACCAATCCCATGCAATCGATGCCCGACCTCACGCGCGTCAAGGCCGGCCTCGAGGCCGCGCAATTGGTCGTGCTCCAAGACGCCTACGCGAACACCGAGACAGCGTCTTTCGCCGATGTCGTCCTGCCCGCCACCAGCTGGGGCGAGAAGGAGGGCACCGTCACCAACTCCGAGCGCCGCATCTCCCGCGTGCGCGCCGCGCTGCCCAAGCCCTTCGAAGCGCGCCACGATTGGGAAATCGCGTGTGATTTTGGGAGACGACTGGGCCCAAGTTCCCTCTTTCCCTACGACTCGCCGGAGGCGATATGGAACGAGCATCGCGAGGCCACGCGGGGACGGGACCTCGACATCACCGGTTTGAGCTACGCGATTCTCGATGAGCGCGGGCCGCAGCAGTGGCCGTTTCCGGAAGGTGCCACGCAGGGGAAGGCCAGGCTGTACGAGGACGGCGTTTTTGCGACTCCCAACGGCCGCGCGCGTTTCTATACGGAGAAGCATCGTGACCTCGCGGAGGGCGTCGATGCGCGCTTCCCGCTGCGGCTGACCACGGGTCGACTGCGCGACCACTGGCATGGGCTCTCGCGCACGGGCAACGTGACGCCGCTCTTCGGGCATGTAGCGGAGCCGCGCCTGGGGATGAATGCCGCGGACATGTCCCGCCGCGCCCTCGAGCCGGGCGAGCTCGTGGCGGTCAAGTCGCGCCGCGGCACCGTGCACGTCATCGTCGAAGCCGACGAGGGGGTGCGATCCGGCCAGGCGTACCTGCCGATGCACTGGGGCAAGCGCTTTCTCGGCGGCCGCGACAGCGCGGGCGTCAATACCGTGACCTCACCAGCGCTGGACCCGCTCTCGCGGCAGCCGGAGCTCAAGCACGCGGCGGTGAAGATCGAGCGCGCGGGCCTGCCGTGGCGCCTCACTGCCTTCGTGCGCGTGGATCCGGAGCGCTTCGTCCACGTCCTCGACGCGCTCCTGCCGCTGCAATCGGAGCTCACCTTCGCGAGCGCGGTGCCCTTCGGCCGCGCTACGCCCGGCGTCCTCTTCCGCGCCGCGGCGGAGCAGTCCCCCTCCGAAGCCTGGCTCGCGACGCTCGACCGAATCCTCGAGCTCGAAGGCGACGATGTGCTGCGCTACGACGACCCCCGCCTCGGCCACGCACGCCGCCTGAAAATCTCCGGCGACCACCTCGCGAGCGCGCGCCTGAGCGGCGATGCAGGCGCGATCGCGAGCGGCGAATGGCTGCGCGAATGGCTCGCCAGCGGACAGTCGGTGGCCGAGATCCGCCGCGCGCTGCTGTTGCCTTCCGCGCTTCCGCCGGCCGGCCTCGTACCCGCCAGCCGTATCGTGTGCCAGTGCCTCGGCATCTCCGAGCACGCCATCGCGGCGTCGCTCGCGCTGCTGCCGGATAACGCAGCCGATCGCGTAAAGCATCTCCAGGCGACATTGCGCTGCGGCACCAACTGCGGATCATGCCTGCCCGAGTTGCGCGCCCTCAGCGCCGCGTTGCCGGTCCCAGTGCGAAAGGAGCAAGCCGCTTGACGGGCCGCGTCTACCTCGTCGGAGCCGGCCCGGGCGATCCCGATCTCCTCACCCTCAAGGCCGTGAAAGCGTTGCAGTGCGCCGAGGTCGTGCTGTGCGACGACCTCGTGGGCGATGAAATCCTCGAGCATGTGAACCCGGCGGCCCGCATCGTCCACGTCGGCAAGCGCGGAGGCTGCAAGTCCACGCCGCAGGCCTTTATCGAGCGCCTGATGGTGGCCGAGGCCCTGCGCGGCAACGTCGTGGTGCGCCTGAAGGGGGGCGACCCATCGATCTTCGGCCGCGGCGGGGAGGAGTGCGAAGCGCTCCGCCGCGCGGGCATCGAGCACGAAGTCATCAACGGCATCACCTCCGGCCTCGCCGCCGCGACCGCGCTCGGCATCCCTCTCACCCATCGTGCGCTCTGCCACGGTGCCATCCTCGTCACCGGCCACGCGGGCGAGGGCGGCAAGGTGGACTGGAGCGCGCTCGCCGCGACCGGCTTCCCGCTCGTGATCTACATGGGCGCCCGCCACGTGAAGGAGATCTGCCGCGAGCTGATCCAGGGCGGGATGGCAAGCTCCACGCCCGCGGCGGCGGTCTCGAATGCGACGCGCGATACCCAGCGCTCGGTCCTCACGTGCCTGCGCACGCTCCCCCGGGACATGGAGGCGGCCGGCATCGACAGTCCCTGCATCCTAATCGTCGGCGAGATCGCCGCATTGGCTGAGCTGCCGGCCTCCCGCAATCCCGAGGTGGTCGACCGCGCAGGGTAGACTTTCGGGATGGCGGTCCACCTCGATCACGTCACGGTTCCCTGCCGCGACAAAGTCGCGTCGGCGAAGCTGCTAGCGCAGATCTTCAACGTCGCGTGGTCCGAGGCGGGCATCGGGCCCTTCGCGCCGCTCTACCTCAACGACGGCCTGACCCTCGACTTCGACGAGACCGCGGAGCCATATCCGGTGCTGCACTACTGCTTCCGCGTGGGCGCGGACGAGTTCGATGCCATCCTCTCGCGCCTCGTGTCGGCGGGCATCGAGTACCGCAGCGCCGTGCGCGGACCCGTCGACATGAAAGTCGATACCTCCCACGGGGGCAAGATCGCGTACTGGAACCAGCCCGACGGGCACCAGTGGGAGATCCTCACCGTGAGCTACGCCCGCCAGCCATGACCGTCGCGTTCTCGAGCGAGGTGGAAGCGGTCCTCCATCGCGGCTTCGCCAAGGCACGCGCGGCCCACCATCTTTCGATGACGGTGGAGCACCTGGTGCTGGAGATGCTCAAGGAACCGGAGGTCGCGGGGTACCTCGAGAGCTGCGGGACCGACGTCGTGACTTTGAAGACGCTGCTGGAAGCCAAAGTGGCGAGCTTCCGGACGGCGCAGATCGAGACCGTCGAGACGCAGCCCAACAGCGAGTTCTCGCGCGTGATCCGCCGGGCCATCGACGATGCCGGCAAGGAGCGGCGCACCAGCATCGAGCTGCGCGACATGTTCCTCTCGATCCTCGAGGAGCCGAAGGGATTCGCGGCTGCGCTGCTGCTGCAGCGGACCACCAACCCCGGCGCATTCGAGCAGCTGCGCGCGCGCAGGTCGAGGCTTACGAAGCGGGCACCCTGAACAACCCCTAGGAGGCCAGATGAAGCCCTTCACGACCATAGCGATCCTGGTATTCACGCTGGTGGCGATTCTCCAGCTGCTTCGTATCGTCATGGGGTGGGAAGTGACCATCGACGACTACGAAGTCCCGGTATGGGCGAGCGGTGTCGCGTTCTTCGTTGCCGCCGGCCTCGCCGTCATGCTGTGGCGCGAGGGCAGCCGCCCACGGTAGGCCTATGCGACGAACATGATCGCCAGCGCGATCGCGGCGAGCAGGAGGCACAGCAAGTGACCGAGCGCGCCGTAGCGGTCTTCGCTCATGTGCGATCTCCCCAGCCGCCACCGAGGGCGCGCACCAGCCCCACGGTGGCCTGGTACTGCGCTGAACGCACCTGCAGGGCCTGGCGCCGGTTTCGCAGCTCGCTGCGGCGCGCGTCGAGCAGGTCGAGCTGGCTCACCAGGCCGTTGCGATAGCGCACGTCGGAAAGCGACGTGCTGCGCGCAGCCGAAGCGACCGCACGCGACTGCGCATCCGACTGCTCGGCCAGGAGCCGCAGCGCCGATAGCTGGTCCTCCACGTCGCGGAACGCCACCAGCACCTGCTCGCGGTAACGCGCTACCGCTTCGTCCATCTGCGCGCCGCTGCCGCGGATGTTG
>DATLEL010000329.1:0-2263 GCA_035525255.1 Usitatibacter sp. | reverse complement strand
CGCGCGAGGTCGTCGAGCCGGTCGGCGATGCGCTTCACGTCGTCGCTCATCGCAGCTGGAAGAGGAGGAGCCAGGAGTAGGTGAGCGATTCGAGGTGCGCTTCGCGCGCCACCGGGCGCACCGCCTCGGTGAGCTCGAGCGCGGAAGGGAAGTTCTTCAACACCTCGTGCTGCTCGCCGTTGGCGAGGGTGCGCATCTGGTAGGTGTTGCCCTCGGCGTCGCGCCGCGAGATCGGCGTCGAGCTGCCCTCGGCGTAGCTGTTGTCGAGGATCGCCACGACCGCGCCCGGCTTCAGCTTGAGCGACAGCTCCTTCACGAAGAGCGCCAACTCGCTCTTCTTCACGTGCGACCACCAGAAGCCGGCGAACGCGGCGTCGCAATCCGTCGGCACGCCCTGCAGCGTGATGGCGTCGGCCTTGAAGAACGTGGCGCGACCCGCGGCGATAGGCTTGTCGCGCGCGATCTCCAGCACCGCCTCGTTGATGTCGCACGCCTGCACGTGCTTCGCCGTGCGCGCGAGGAACTGCGTCCAGTAACCGGTGCCGCAGGCCACCTCCAGCACCGTCCGCCGCGCGAAAATCCTGGGGATGCGCTCGCGCAGCCACGCGAGCTCGCCCTGGCGCTCCGGCTTGTCGTAGATGCGCTCGTACTCGCTCGCCCGCTTGGCGTAGTACTCCCGCATGCTCAGCTGCGGTAGTCGGCGTTGATCTTCACGTAGTCGTACGAGAAGTCGCACGTCCACACCGTGGCGCTCTCCAGTCCGCGGCCAAGCGTCACGCGCACCTGGATCTCCGCGGGCTTCATCACGGCCTTGCCCCGCTCCTCGGTGTAGCTCGCGGCCCTCGCGCCGTGCTCGACCACTTTCACGTCGCCGAGGAAGAGCCCGATCTTGCGGGTGTCGAGGTCCACCCCCGAGTTGCCGACGGCGGCGAGGATGCGCCCGAGGTTGGGATCCGACGCGAAGAATGCGGTCTTCACCAGCGGCGAGTTGCCGATGGCCTTGGCCACCTGGTAGCACTCCTTGCGGGTGGCACCCTCGTCGACGGTGATGGTGATGAACTTGGTGGCGCCCTCACCGTCGCGCACGATCGCCTGAGCGAGCAGCTGTGCCACTTCGGCGATGGTGACGGCGAGGCGGCCGAACTCCGCCGTGCCTTCGCCCACGATCAAGGGATTGCCTGCGCGTCCCGTCGCCACCAGCAGCATGGTGTCGTTGGTGGAGGTATCGCCGTCGATGGTGATGGCGTTGAACGAGCGGTTGGCGATGTGCGGCGCGAGGTAATCGAGCGAGTCCTGGTCGATGCAGGCGTCGGTCGCGATCACGCCCAGCATGGTCGCCATGTTGGGCTCGATCATGCCGGCGCCCTTGGCGATGCCGGTGACGGTGATGGTGCGGCCGTCGATCACGACCTGGCGCGACACGGCCTTGGGCACCGTGTCGGTCGTCATGATGGCTTCGGCGGCCTCGCGCCACTGGTTGCCCGAGAGCGCCGCCATGCATTGCGGCAGCCCCGCCTGGATGCGGTCGATCGGCAGGGGCTCCATGATGACGCCGGTGGAAAGCGGCAGCACCTGCTTCGGCTGCACTCCCAGCAATGTCGCCGCCGCGGCGCAGGTGGCGCGCGCATTCGCGAGGCCGAGCTCCCCGGTGCCCGCATTGGCGACGCCGGTATTCACCACCACGGCGCGGATCGCGGACTTCCCGGAGAGATGCTCGCGGCAGACTTCCACGGGCGCCGCGGCGAAACGGTTGCGCGTGAACACGCCCGCGACCTTCGTGCCCTCGTCGAACGCGAGCAGCAGCAGGTCCTTGCGGTTGGGCTTGCGGATGCCGGCCTTCGCGATGCCCAGCCGGACGCCGGCGATGCTGAGGAGGTGGTCCGCGCGCGGCGGATCGAGGTTCACGGGCATGGAGCCCGGATTATATAGGGGCCTTCGGCCGTACCCGGGCCATGAAGAGCGCATCGACATATTTGCCGCCGCGTAGCGCGTAGGCCTTGTGCGTGCCCTCGGGCACGAAGCCGAACTTGCGATAGAGCCCCATCGCCGCCTCGTTGTCGGCGTAGACGGTGAGCTCGAGGCGGAAGACGTGCAGCCATTGGTCGGCGAGATCGACGATCGCCTGCATCAGCGCGCTGCCGACGCCGCGTCCCCGGTATTGCGTGCGCACCGCCATGCCGAGGTGCATCGCGTGGGCGCGGCGCGCCTGGCGGAAGCGGTGCAGGCCCGCATTGCCGACGATCTCGCCGCCGATGCAGGCGAC
>DATLEL010000320.1:0-3589 GCA_035525255.1 Usitatibacter sp. | reverse complement strand
CTCTTCCGCGACCTGCTCGACGCGTTCGCGCAGGACGTGGTCAAGAAGCGCTATGCCACGTTCGACGAGCTGCTGGACTACTCACGCCGCTCCGCCAACCCCGTCGGCCGGCTGGTGCTGAAACTGGTGTCAGACACGAATTCCGGAGCGCGATCCGACCTCATCTGCTCGGGACTGCAACTGGTGAATTTCTGGCAGGACGTCGCGGTCGACTGGCAGAAGGGCCGTGTCTACATCCCGCAGGAGGACCTCGAGCGCTTCGGGGTCGCGGAAGCGCAGATCGAGGAGCAGCGCGCGGACGCGCGCTGGCGCGCGCTGATGGAATTCGAATGCGCGCGAGCACGCGCGATGCTGGTGGAGGGCTCGCCGCTCGGCCGCGCGCTGCCCGGGCGCCTCGGCATCGAGATCCGCGCCACGGTGAAGGGCGGCATCGCCATTGCCGATAAAATCGTGGCGCGCGGCGGCGATGTGTTCCGGAATCGGCCGGTGCTGGCGACGCGCGACTGGATCCGCATCGTGGCCGAGGCGTTGATGAAGTCCCCAGATGACTCCTGACGAGTATTGCCAGCAGAAAGCGGCCCGCAGCGGCTCGAGCTTCTACTACAGCTTCCTCTTCCTGCCCGCGGAACGCCGCCGCGCGATCACCGCCCTCTATGCCTTCTGCCGCGAGGTGGACGACGTCGTGGACGAGGTGAGCGACGCCGGCATCGCGCGCACCAAGCTCGCGTGGTGGCGAACCGAAGTCGCGAACCTGTTCGCGGGTCACCCGCAGCATCCCGTCACCAAGGCCCTGGCGCCCCACGTCGCCTCGTGCGGAATCGACTCCCTGCGACTGAACGAGATCATCGACGGCATGGAGATGGACCTCACCTACCACCGCTACCCCGATTTCGATTCGCTGCGCCTCTACTGCCATCGCGCCGCGGGAGTCGTGGGGCAGCTGTCGGCGTCGATCTTCGGCTTCACCAACCCGCGCACGCTCGAGTACGCCGAGGCGCTCGGCATGGCTTTCCAGCTCACCAACATCATTCGCGACGTGGGCGAGGACGCGCGGCGCGGGCGTGTCTACCTGCCCACCGACGAGCTGGCGCGCTTCGGCCTCACGCCCGACGACATCCTCGCGCGCAAGGGCGGCGAGCGCTTCGCCGAGCTGATGGAGCTCCAGGCCGAGCGCGCCGATTCCTACTACGACGCGGCGATGGCGAAGCTGCCGCCGGAGGATCGCAGGAGCCAGCGCGCCGGGCTCATCATGGCGGCCATCTATCGCACGCTGCTGGGGGAGATCCGCGCCGACCGGTACCAGGTCCTGGAGCAGCGGATCGCGCTCACGCCGCTGCGCAAGCTCTGGATCGCGTGGAAGACGTGGGTCGCCGGTTGAGCGCGTCGTGACCCGCCACGCCGCCGTCATCGGCGCCGGCTACGCCGGCCTCGCGGCCGCGATCGAGCTCACGCGCGCCGGCTGCCCGGTCACGCTCTTCGAGTCGAACCGCATCGCAGGCGGGCGCGCACGCCGCGTCGAGTATCGCGGCACCTTGCTGGACAACGGCCAGCACCTCCTGCTGGGCGCCTATCGCGAAACGCTGGCGATGATGTGCGCGGTCGGCGTTTCCCCGCATGCGCTGCGCCGCTTCCCGCTCACGCTTCAATTCCCGCGCGAGCTCACGCTGCGCGCACCGAGGCTGCCCGCCCCGCTGCAGCTCCTCGCCGCGCTCGCCGGCGCAACCGGCCTGTCGTGGCGCGAGAAGCTCGCCGCCGCACGCTTCGCCCTCGCCATCCGCCGCCTGGCGCGCGAAGCCGGGAGCACTCCCCCATCTGCACTGACGGTCGACCAGCTGCTGCTCGAGCACCGCCAACCGCCGCGAGTGAATGCGCTCCTCTGGGGACCGCTATGCGTGGCCGCGCTCAACACGCCGACCTCGCAAGCGGATGCGCGCGTGTTCGCGGCGGTGCTCGACGATGCGCTGTTCCAATCGCGCGCGGATTCGGACCTGCTGGTCCCCGCGGTGGACCTCTCGGCGCTGTTTCCCGATGCGGCACTCGACTGGCTGGGCGAGCGCGGCTGCGAGATCAGCCTCGGCGTGCGCGTGACCACGGTGCAGCGCATCCCGGACCAGGGCTGGGAGGTGTCGCTCGCGAGCGGCAAGACGCGCCGCTTCGACGCGGTGGTGTGCGCCGTGGCGCCCGCGCAGCTGAGCCCGCTCATCGAGGACTGCGGCGAGCTCGCCACCCTCGCGGCGGGAGTCGAATCGCTGGAATACGAGCCCATCGCCACGGTGTACCTGCAGTACGACACGTCGGTTCGCCTGCCCTTCCCGATGATGGGGCTCGCCGGCGGCCACGTGCAGTGGGTTTTCGACCGCGAAGCGCTCTCCGGCGCGCGCGGGCTGGTCGCCGCGGTGATCTCCGCCTCGGGCCCGCACCTGGACCTCGACAACGACGTGCTGGGCACCCTCGCCCACCGCGAAATATCCACTGCGCTTGGCGTGCTCGGCGCGCCGCTCTGGACCAAGACCATCACCGAGAAACGCGCGACGTTCGCATGCCGCCCCGGAGCCTTCCGCCCGCCGAACGAAACAGCGGCGCGAGGTTTCTGCATCGCCGGCGATTACACCACCAGCCGCTATCCCGCGACGCTCGAGAGCGCGGTGCGCAGCGGCCGCCAGGCGGCGCAGGTCCTCATCAAGGAATTCGCGCGACCATGACGTTCCCTCCCGATTACCAACCGCGGGACGGGCTCTTCGCCGACCGCGTGATCCTCGTCACCGGCGCGGGCCAGGGCCTGGGGCGCGCGACCGCGCTCGCCTGCGCGCGCCTCGGTGCGACCGTGGCGCTTCTCGGCCGCAAGCAGGCAAAGCTCGAAGCGACGTACGACGCGATCACGGCGGCCGGCGGCGCCGAGCCCGCGATGATCCCGCTCGACCTCGCCACCGCGGGCACGCCCGATTTCGATTCGCTCGCGGCCCTGCTGCGCAAGGATTTGAAACGGCTGGACGGCATCGCGCACTGCGCCAGCCACTTCGTCCCCTTGGGCCCCCTGGCAAACCAGACACTGGAACAGTGGAACATCCTGTTGCGCGTGAACCTCGCCGCGCCGTTTGCTCTAACACGCGCGTGCCTGCCGCTTCTCACCGCCGCCGGGCAGTCCTCGGTGGTGTTCACCGGCGAGACCCATGGCATGCAACCCGCCGCATTCTGGGGAGGATTCGCCGTGTCGAAGTCGGGGTTGCCGGCGCTTGCCGCCATCTGGGCCGACGAGCTGGAGCGTCCGGGGCATCCGCGCATGAACGTGCTGGTCCCGGGTCCCATCGCCACGCCGCAGCGGCGCTCCAGCCATCCAGGGGAGGATCCGAAGGCCTTGCGCAGCGCGGAGGACGCGGCCCGGGCGCTCGTGTATCTGCTGGGCCCGGACAGCGCGCCCGCGAGCGGCGAAACCGTCGGGCTGTGACAGCGGTAACAGGCTTTTTGGCGAGCAATCGGTTAGACTAGGAATTGCCCGAAATTTGCTTTGTAAGTCCCTGCATTACCACAACTAATACGCGAGGCCGGCTCTCCGCCGTCATACCAGGTCGCACGCATGCTCGACACGGCT
>DATLEL010000310.1:0-7632 GCA_035525255.1 Usitatibacter sp. | reverse complement strand
TTCTGCTCGCGGACCAGGTCGTCGTAGTAGATGAATTCGTCGCAGTTGGCGATCAGCAGGTCGGAAGTGGATTTCTTCACGCCCACGCCGATCACCACTTTCGCGTTCTCGCGCAGCTTGCTCACCAGGGGCGAGAAGTCGGAGTCGCCGCTGATGATGACGAACGTGTCGACGTGGGACTTGGTGTAGCAGAGGTCGAGCGCGTCCACGACCATGCGGATGTCCGCGGAGTTCTTGCCCGACTGGCGCACGTGCGGAATCTCGATCAGCTCGAAGGAAGCGCCGTGCATCGGCGCCTTGAATTCCTTGTAGCGGTCCCAGTCGCAGTAGGCCTTCTTCACCACGATGCTGCCCTTCAGCAGCAGGCGCTCGAGCACCTTGCTGATGTCGAACCGCTCGTACTTCGCTTCGCGCACGCCGAGTGCGACGTTCTCGAAGTCGCAGAAGACGGCCATGTTCTTGGTGTCTGTGGGGGTCATTTATGGCTTGGGTTTTGTATTGCGTTAGCGGAGTTTATATCGTTTGCTGCGGTGCAGCATCGGGGCTATCGTGGAGGCTCGAATAGAAGGAACCACAATGAGAGCCAATACCCTGTACCCCGAATACAACGCAATCCAGAAGCACATCGACGCGGCCCGCATCGGGCGGGTGGTCGACATCGCCGAATCCATCGCCGACATGATCATGGCCGTGGTGCGCGAGATCCAGTCGCCGCCGCCGCAGTCCCCCTGGCTGGTGGAGATGCTCGCGCGGATGAAGGAATCACGCAGCTTCGTGCGGCTGCCTACCGGTTGGTAGTTGGATCCCGGCCCGTTGCTGCAGTTGCAGCGACCGGGACGACGACTTACGGGGCGATGTAGGCGTAGCCCTTCTGCTGGTAATCCACCAGCGCGATCCAGCCGTTCGGCACCAGCTTCACCTCGGACATCAGCGCCTCCTTCTTCAGCTTGCGGGAGGCGAGCGGGACATTGCACTGCTCCAGCGATTCGACGCCCTTCGCGGCCTTGAGCTCCTTCAGCTTGGCGCGGATCTGCAGCGCCTCGGCACGGTCGGCCTCCTTCACCATGTGCAGCTCGGTCTGCGTGTAGTAGGACGCCTCGCCGCGGAACGTGAGCACCATGCGCGGCGTACGCCCCGCGTCGATCAGCTGCTTGCGCGTGAGGTCGATGGTGTTCAGCTTGAGCAGCAGCACCTGCGGGTTGCCGTCGATCAGGTCGAACGCGACCTTCGTTTCGTTGCCGGGCGCCGCGGCTTCGGGCGGGACGGTGGCGCAACCGGAAAGGGCCAGGGACGCAATCGCTGCGAACGCGAGGAGCTTCATGGGGTGGGTCCTCCTGAGGGGTTTACCGGGCCGAGACGGTGACAGTATCCCCCTCCGCCAGGGAGTCGGAGGGGTTGAGCACCAGGCGCTCGTCGCCGGAGATGCCGTCCAGCACCTCGATGTTCTGGCCGAAGTTGCGCCCGACCTTCACCGGCAGCAGCTTGACCTTGCCCTGGGCGTCGACCGCCGCCACGCGCACGCCATCGCTCCGGAACATGAGGGCGTTGGTCGGGATCACCATCTCGTTGCCGCCGGCGAGGGGCAGCGAGACCTGCACGTAGGCGCCGGGCAACAGCTCGCCGGCCCGGTTGGGCAGCGCGACCTCGATCTGCATGGTGCGCGTGGCCGGGTCGATGGAGCCCGCCGTGCGGGCCACCTTTCCCTCGAAAGTCTTGCCGCGCAGCTCTGCCTGCGTGATGGTGACCGCCTGGCCGGTCTTCACCAGCTGCGCCTGCGATTGCGGCACGTCGATGTAGATCCGCAGCGGATCGGTCTGCGTGAGGATGAACAGCGCGCGCGCGCCGCCCGCATCGATGAGATCGCCCACGTCCACGTTGCGCTTGGTGATGACCCCGGCGAAAGGCGCGGTGATGCGCTTGAATCCCTGCAGCTGCCGCAGGCGCTCCACGTTGGCGTCCGCCGCGGCCAGGTTCGCCTGGGCCTGGACGTCGGCGCTGCGCCGCTCATCCAGCTGCTGCTGCGGGATCATCCCCGTCTTGCGCAGCTCCTCGTAGCGCGCGAGCGTGCTCTTGGCGAGGCCGAGGCTGGCATCCGCCTGCTGGCGCGCGGCGATCGCCTGCGACAGCTGCTGGTCGATCTCGGGGCTCTCGATCTCCGCGAGCAGCTCGCCCTTCTCGACGCGGCTGCCGATGTCCTTGGTCCAGCGCTTCACGTAGCCGCTCGCGCGCGCCGCGATGGGCGATTGCACCGCGCCCTGCAGGGAGCCCGCGAGGGTGAGCGTGGTGCCGGCGGCGCCGGTCTTCGGCGTGGCGACCTTCACGTAGGTCTTCGCCTGCTCGGCGGTGCCGGCTTCCAGGGCTCGCGCGTTGGAGCTGCGTGCCAGCATGGTGCGGGCGGCGCCGAGCGCGAGCGCCACCAGCACGACGATGGTGACGATCTTCGCGCGGCGCAGGGTGACGTTCTGTTCCATCACGATTCCTGTTGCAAGTCGGCGGCGTAGTGCGCCGGGCGATGGCGTCGCGCGCGCCATTCGTGCACGCCGGCGAACACGACCGGCACGAAGAGCAGCGTCGACAGGGTGGCGAACACCAGGCCGCCGATGACGGCGCGGCCCAGTGGCGCGTTCTGCTCGCCGCCCTCGCCGATGCCGAGCGCCATGGGGATCATGCCGATGATCATCGCAAGCGCGGTCATCAGCACGGGGCGCATGCGCGTGGCGCCCGCCTCGAGGGCCGATTGCGTGGCCCCGATGCCCGCGGCCTGGCGGTCGCGCGCGAAGGACACCAGCAGGATGCTGTTGGCGGTCGCCACCCCCATGGTCATGATGGCGCCCGTCAACGCGGGAACCGAGAGCGTGGTGCCGGTGATGAAGAGGATCCACGCGATGCCGGCGAGGGCGGCCGGAAGCGCGGCGATGATGATGAGCGCGTCGATCCACGACTGGAAGTTCACCACCACCAGCAGGTACACGAGCACGATCGCCATCGCCAAGCCCACGCCCAGGCCCACGAAGGACGCCTGCATGGTCTCCACCTGGCCACGCACGTTCACCTGGGCGCCGCGCGGCAGCTTCTGGCGCGTCTCCTCGACCAGCGCCTGCACGCGGCTCGCGACGGTGGCGAGGTCGGTGCCCTGCACGCTCACGAACACGTCCACGGCGGGCATGAGGTTGTAGCGCGAGACCACCGCGGCGCTCGCGCCCGGTCGCGCCTCCACGAGGTTGCCGAGCAGTTGCGGCGCGCGATTGGCACCGGCGGCGCCGGTCGCAACCGGGATGTTCAACAGGGAGTCGAGGGAATCCACCTGGTAGTCGGGCGTCTGCACCGCGATGTTGTAGACCACGCCGTTCTGCGGGTTGAGCCAGAAGGCGGGCGAGGTCTGCGAGCTGCCCGCCAGCGCGATGAGCAGGTTCTGGCCGACGTTGTTGGCGTTGAGGCCCAGCTGCTGCATCTTGGTGCGGTCCATCTGCAGGTCCACCGCGGGATTGTCGAGGCGCTGGTGAACGTGCACGTCGACCGCGCCGGGGATGGCGCGGATCTTCTTCGCCAGCTCACCGGCAAGCTGCGCGTTCTGCGCCACCTGGTTGCCGGAGAATTGCACGTCGATCGCCGCGGGCAGGCCGAAGTTGAGGATCTGCGTGACGATGTCCGCCGGCTGGAAGAAGAACTCGATGCCGGGAAAGCGCTTCGGCAGCTCGCTTCGCAGCAGGCTCACCAGCTCTTCGGTCGGCCGGTGGCCTTCGCGGAGCGACATGAGGATCTCGCCGTCGAGCGTGCCGATGGTGCCCGCGTTGCTGTACGACAGGTTGATGCCGCTGTTGGGGACGCCGAGGTTGTCGAGGATCGTCTCCAGCTCGCCGCGCGGGATCAGCTCGCGAATGGCGCCCTCGACGCGGTCGGCGATCTGGGCTGTCTCCTCGATGCGCGTCCCCGTGGGCGCGCGCAGGTGCAGGCGGATCTGCCCGGCGTCGACGCTCGGGAAGAAGTCGCGCCCGAGGACCGGGTAGAGAAGGCAGGAGAGCAGGCAGAAGGCGAGGAAGAGCGCGCCGAACGCACCGCGGCGGGCGAGGGCGGCGGTGAGCACCACGCCGTAGGAAGCGCGGACGCGCTCGAACTGGCGGTCGAAGGCGTGGTAGAGGCGGTTGAAAACGCTGCGCGTATCGGCTGGATTCCCGTCGCCACGGGAATGACGCTTCATCAAGAGCATCACCAGCGTCGGCACCAGCGTGCGCGAGAGGATGTACGACACGACCATCGCGAACACCACCGCCTCGGCCATGGGCACGAAGAGGAAGCGCGCGACGCCGGTGAGGAAGAACATCGGCACGAACACGATGCAGATGCAGAGCGTGGAAACGAACGCGGGTACGCCGATCTCGCCGGCGCCGACGATGATGGCGTCGTGCAGCTCCTCGCCGTTGTGCAGGTGGCGCTCGATGTTCTCGATGGTGACGATCGCCTGGTCCACGAGGATCCCGACCGACAGTGCAAGGCCGCCGAGCGTCATGAGGTTCAGCGTCTCGCCCATCATCTTCAGCATCAGGATCGAGGCGAGGATCGAAAGCGGGATGGTGAGCGCGATGATCACCGTGCTGCGCCAGTTGCCGAGGAACAGCAGCACCATCAGCGCGGTGAGGCCCGCGGCGATCAGCGCCTCGATCACCACGCCCTTCACGGCGGCCTTCACGAACACCGACTGGTCGAAGAGCGGCGTCACCTTGATGTCGTTGGGAAGCTGCTGCGTCGCTCGCGGGAGCAGCGCGCGCAGGTTGGCGACGATGTCGAGGGTCGAGGCGCCGCCATTCTTGAGCACCGAGAGCAGCACGCCGCGCTCGCCGTCGCGGCGGACCACGTTGGTCTGCGGCTGGAAGCCGTCGCGCACGGTGGCGACGTCGCGCATGTAGGTCGTGACACCGGCGGCGGTGCGCACTGGCAGGTCGCCGAGTCCGGAGATCTCATCCGGCGACGCATCCAGCGTCACGTTGTATTCGACCGCGCCGAACTTGGCGGTGCCGGAGGGCAGGATCAGGTTCTGGGCGTTGAGCGCGTTCACCACGTCGGCGGGCGAGAGGTTGCGCGCCTGCAACGCCTTCAGGTCGAGGTCCACCGAGATGAAGCGCTGCTTGCCGCCGTAGGGAAACGGGATCGCCACGCCGGGGATGGTCACCAGCTGCGGGCGCAGCTGGTTGATCGTCGCGTCGAACACCGTCTGCTCCGGCAGCGTCGGGCTCGAGAGCGCGAGCTGCATCACCGGGATGCTCGAAGCCGAGTACTTGATGATGAGCGGTGGCGTGGTCCCCGGCGGGAGCTGCCGCAGCAGCGTCTGGGAAATCGCCACCACCTGCGCGATCGCAGTCTGGATATTCGCGTTGGGCTGGAAGAACACCTTGATCACCGCGACCCCGGCGAGCGACGTCGATTCGATGTGCTCGATGTCGTTCACGGTGGTGGTGAGGCTGCGCTCGGTCTGGCCGGTGAGCCGCTGCCCCATCTCCTGCGCCGACAGGCCGCGGTAGTTCCACACGATGCTGATCACCGGGATGTCGATCTCCGGGAAGATGTCGGTCGCCATGTTCTTCAGCGCGAGCGGCGTGGCGAGCAGGATCAGCATCGCCATCACGATGAACGTGTACGGGCGGCGAAGCGCCAGCTCGACCACCGAGAATCCGGCGGCCGTCTCTCGTGACGACGGGGACATGGGAGAATTGTACCCATGACGCTGCGCGAACGGCTCGGGGCGCTGCGCAACCTCCCCCCTTTCATGAAGCTGGTCTGGGACACGAGTCCCGGGCTGACGCTCGCCCAGGCGGTGCTGCGGCTGGTGCGCGCGGTGCTGCCGGTGCTCGCGCTCTACGTGGGCAAGCTCATCATCGACGAGGTGGTGGCGATGGCCCAGACGCCGCAGCCGCTCCATTGGGGTGAGCTGCTGCACACGCCGCTCGCCACCTACATCGCGCTCGAGTTCGCGCTCGCCATCGCGTCCGATGTCCTGTCGCGCATCGTGGGCCTCGTGGATTCGCTGCTTTCCGAGCGCGTCGGCATCGCCACCAGCTTGAAGCTGATGGCGCACGCCGCGACGCTCGACCTCGAGGATTTCGAGGACAGCGAGCTGCAGGACAGCCTCGAGCGCGCGCGCCGCCAGGCCTCGGGTCGCATGACGCTGATGGGGCAGATCTTCAACCAGGCCCAGGACCTGGTCACCATCGCGAGCTTCGCGGCGGGGCTCCTCGTGTACGCGCCGTGGCTCATGGTGCTGCTCGCCGTGGCGCTGATCCCGTCCTTCATCGGGGAGGCGCACTTCAATGCGCAGAGCTACTGGCTCAACTACGCGCGGGCGCCCGAGCGGCGCGAGCTCGACTACGTGCGCCAGACGGCGGCGAGTGTCGAGACCGCCAAGGAAGTGAAGATCTTCAACCTGAACCCGTTCCTGATCGAGCGCTACCGCCAGCTGGCGACGAGCTTCTACGCCGCGAACCGGAAGATCGCGCTGCGGCGCGCGGGGTGGGGCGGGATGCTGTCGGCGCTCGGCACGATCGCTTACTACCTCGCGTATGCGTACATCGTCTGGCGCACCATCCGCGGCGAGTTCACCATCGGCGACCTCACGTTTCTCGCGGGATCGTTCCGCCGCCTCCACCAGATGATGGAGGGCCTGCTGATGGGCTTCACCGCGCTCGCGAGCCAGGCGTTGTACCTGGACGATCTGTTCTCGTTCTTCGAGATCCAGCCGGAGATCACCTCGCCGCCCAACCCGCTGCCGTTTCCGAAGCCGATCCGCGCGGGCTTCGTCTTCGAGGACGTGGGGTTCCGCTATCCGGGTGCGGAGCGCTGGGCGGTGCGCCATCTCGCGTTCACGCTGCACGCCGGCGAGGTGCTGGCGCTGGTGGGCGAGAACGGCGCCGGCAAGACGACGCTGGTCAAGCTCCTGTCCCGTCTCTACGATCCCGACGAAGGGCGCATCCTGCTCGATGGCCACGACCTGCGCGAATACGACCTGTTCGAGCTGCGCGCCAACATCGGCGTGATCTTCCAGGACTTCGTGCGCTTCCACCTCACCGCCGCGGAGAACATCGCCGTGGGGCGCATCGACGCGAAGGACGATCGCGCGCGGGTGGAAGTGGCCGCCGCGCAGAGCGGCGCCGACGAGGTGATCGCCAGGCTGCCCGGCGGCTACGACCAGGTGATCGGGCGGCGCTTCAAGTCCGGCGTCGAGCTTTCCGGTGGCGAATGGCAGAAGATCGCCATCGCCCGCGCGTACATGCGCGATGCGCAGGTGCTCATCCTCGACGAGCCCACCGCGGCCCTCGACGCGCGCAGCGAGTTCGAGGTGTTCCAGCGCTTCAAGGAGCTCTCGCAGGGCAAGACCGCGGTGCTCATCTCGCACCGCTTCTCCAGCGTGCGCATGGCCGACCGCATCGTGGTGCTCGGCGACGGGATGGTGGAGGCCGTGGGCACGCACGAGGAATTGCTGATGCGTGGAGGACGGTATGCTGAGCTCTTCGAATTGCAAGCCGCAGGCTATCGTTGACATGCCATTTCCCGAACCCGATCTCGACCGACTCGAGCAATACCTGAACGCCCCGCCGCGCATCGAGACCGCGCTGCCGCTGGATGCCGTGCAAGGTCTCTTCG